>DAIPZN010000072.1:0-23096 GCA_036782195.1 Cyclobacteriaceae bacterium
GATGTAGGCGGTCCAGCCGATAGAGGGGTGGGAGTTGACCGAGATATGAATAATATGGGTAATGACACAACCATGAGAAGAGGGATTGGAGAAGGCCAAACTGGTCAAAGCCAAACTGGCCGCACAGGACAAACCAATGACAGCAGGGAACAAACTGGACAAAGTGTTACTGGAGCTGTAAATGTTCCAAGACAAATTCAGGATGCTATTCGCAATGACAACACACTCGCTTCACGTAACATCAGAAATAGCCGCACTTTCACTAGGGATGGAAGGACCTTTTATGAGCTGACATTCGAGGGTGATACTACCAGAATCGTATTTGACGAGCAGGGTAACAGACAGCGCGGAAACAACAGATAATTAAGAATAACCACTATCTAACCGATACTTAGGCCAGGACAGTCCTTGATCGTGTGATTGAGCAGCCGGAAGCAGTGAATAATGTTTGTCTTGAATTGAATAGGTTGTTTGAATTGCATTCAAAAGGATTGTCAGGGCCTTTGTTTAAAAACAAATTGCTATGAAAGATAATCCAAAAAAAATTGTCAAAGAGAGACAGTATGATGAGGAACTGGATGAATTAGAAAGTCCAAAACCTACCGGAGAAGATTATACCAAACCAAGCCGCCGTGCCCGAAGAGAGGTGGGCAGTCTTGGAGAGTCGCCTTCAGGAAGTGACAGGCCATCTGAAAGAGCAGGCAGGTCTAACACACGTTAATGATAATTTTCATAAAAATTACCCGACCTTCAACAGGTCGGGTTTTTTTGTGACCTATTGGGTTTCATCTCAAGTTCTCCTGTGTCACGCATGCTAAAAAGATAGCCAAAGGGATTCAACTCGGGCACTTGCCTGCAGATTACCGTAATCATTCCAAATAGAGGAATAGCTAATACCATACCCATTACACCCCAAACTAGATTCCCCACAATCACTGAAGTGATAATGAAAAACGGATGTACATCCACCCGATCTCCAAGTATCAGCGGCTGTAAAATATAGGACTCAATAAATTGAGTCAATATAAATGTGATGGTTATACCTGTCAGTACATCATTTCCGTCACCTGATAGCATTCCTACTGCCATTGCTATCAAATAGCCCAAAAAATTGCCAACAAATGGAACAATTGATAAAGCAGCGAAAAGGATGCTGAATATGAAGAAGTTTTCTAGACCAGAAATAGCAAGTCCAATGCTGTAAAGGACAGAAAGACAGACCATCAGCAAAAGTCTTCCTGCTAGGTAATTTCTACTGACCATGACAGTTTTGGATACAATGTAAGCAATATGCTTTCTTTTGTTTCGGGGAAAAAAGCGCAGCACAAACTCTTTAAAACGGCTTCTGAAATGGATAAATAAAAAAATATATACAAAAGTGAGTAAGAAGTCCATTAAAAATCCGAAGATAGCCCCTCCCACAGATATGGCCTGCTCTCCCATTCCTGAACTTGATTCTTCATCTTCATCCAAATCTTCATTTTCTGTCTCATTGGATGGAAAACCCATTTGTTCCACTTCCGAAACCTGTTCTTCCGAAAGTGGAGTGTTGTCAACCAGATATGAAGAGAGCAACTCAATGCGTTCTTCGAGGTTTTCCTGCATCTGCTCCCAATCATCTGTAAAACTCTTAATCTGTAGAAATACCAAAAACAGGAAACCAATCACAAAAATGAGCAGTACCAGTGTAGAAGCAAGAGAAGCTAAAATTTTATGGATGCCTTTTCTCTCCAGAAAGTAGGATAAAGGTAGAATCAGAAAAGCCATGATGAGCGCAGTCAGTAAGGGTACCAGAAATTTCTCTGCCTTCACCAGACCCACAAAAAGAAAATAAATTGCAATAATCAATAAAGTAGAATTCAGTAAAATCTTTGTTCCTCTTTCCATAGAAGTTTTTAAATAAAAATAGAGTATAACAGCACTAAACAATTTTAGCATGTCTTGTAGGAAAGATTGTGCCATATCATCCAAGAGACAGTAAACTTTTTATTCAAAACAGTGCATCAGACAATCTACCTAACTCTATTGAATCTGATTCAAAGGTCACTTGGGCAAGAAGAAAGTAAAAGTCATACATAATTTTTCAGCAACTTATAAAACTATCATCTTTCACAGATGTGGTTTATTAATTGAGTCAGGTAGATAAATCAAAATCAACCGAATATGAGCATTATGAAAGAACAATTTTGTGCAAGTGAAATTCAAGCTATCATGCCTTATCAAGATCCGGACAATAATGACGGCACTACTCCTTCTGAATTTGAAGAATTGAAAGATGGCAACGATATCCGCCCTAATGAATACCCAGATGAAGAAGTAGAATATCCTAAGGAAGACGAGATTCTTGATGATGATCCTTTGACAGAAATTGATGAACCAAGTAAGCGGGAAATTACACCGGAACTGCCAGGAAGAGAAGATGAAGATCCTGAGTACAGCCCAGATCCAGAGAGAGCACCCGGAGAAGGAGCCGAGTTGTATCAGACCTTTTGATCAAAGGAAGATATATGAAATGCTATATTGATTCTTTTAAAGTAATACTTTATTACAAACCATCTTAAGCAGCTGAAACATCTGTATTTATATGTTGTATCAAAACCACCTTCCGGAGGAAAATCCCAACCCGGTACCACGATCAAAATTTCATGAGCTGTATGTGGTCAAGCTAATGGAGTTGTACTATTGGGAAATGAAAATGCTGGAAACGCTCACACTGTTGCAGTCTTCTTCTGAATCTTCTGTATTACAGAAAAAGATAGCCATGTACCACATCAGAAAAGGAGAGCAAGTAGAAAATCTCCAACAGATTTTCATCTTACTGGACTTACCCATAGCAGGAAAAAAATGCAACATGATAACTTTGATGTTAGAAAGTTGTGAAAAATTGACGAAGGTTAGTAATGTTGCTAATGATGATCAGATATACAGTATGCTATTGACGATTTCGCATTTTAATCAGACTTCGTATAATTGGCTTATCTCCCTTTCCGAAAATCTTCAGATGCCAGATATTCTCTTCTGCCTAAACGCAAACTTGACTATGGAGCAAGAGTTTACCATAAGACTTTCTGAAGTTTTGGAAGATTGAAATATCAAATAACAATAAGGTCAAAAAAAAACCGGAACTACCGGTTTTTTTTATTTTGTAGAGTCCTTACTATCAATAAGGAATGTTCATCAGTTTGAGTTTGGTATATAAAGTCTTGCGGTGGATGTTCAGAATTTCAGCAGCTTTTGTTTTATTAAAATGAACTTTCTTAAGCACTTCAATAATCCTTTTGGATTCAGCATGAAGGGCGGTTGACTTCAGGTCATTTCCTGCAATTACTCCATTTGGTGTACCGTTTTGTTCTACCAATTCCAAATCACTTTCCTGTAGTTCATCCTCATAGGCATGGTCTTTTGCATAATCCAGGATGCGGACAGGAAGTGCTTCTTTATAAATGTAGTTGTCGCTTTCCACAAACAGACATGCCCTTCTGATCACATTTTTCAATTCACGGATATTCCCAGGCCATGGATATTCATAAAAATAATCCAACACTTCTTCTGAAAGCAGAGGAGTTTCAGTGCCAAGTTCTTTGGCTGTATTTTTAAGGAAAAATTCTATAAATAGTGGAAGATCTGCCTTTCTTTCACGTAAGGCAGGCACTTTCAGTACAAATTCACTTAGCCTGAAAAAGAGATCTTCTCTGAAGCTGCTTGTTTCTGATTTGACTAGAAGGTCTTCATTTGTAGCAGCAATGATTCTGACATCAATCGGAATTTCTTTCATTCCTCCTATTTTGCGGATCACTTTTTCCTGAAGAGCCCTCAAGAGTGCCATTTGTGTTTCTAAAGACAGATTGGCAATTTCATCCAGAAAAATGGTACCCCCATTTGCTTGCTCAAAAAAGCCGGTTTTCTGCATTACTGCCCCTGTAAATGAGCCCTTTTCATGTCCAAATAATTCTGAGTTCGCAATTTCTTTCGAAAGACTTCCGCAATCCACCGCTACAAAAGGCTGATTTCTTCTAGGACTTACCTGATGGATCAATCTTGCCAAAGATTCTTTCCCTGTACCGGTTTCTCCTTCTATGATTACGGTGTAATTTGTAGCCCCAACCCGCTCTACCTGATTCAGCATCTGAAGTGCTTTTTCACTCTTGCCAAATACAAAACCCATTTCTTCTTCCAATCCGGGATGGATCAATCCAGAAGTTCCATGATGGGTTTTTGTTTCGTAGTCCCTTCTGTAAACTTCTTTCACTGCAGGCTTTTCTTTGCACTCCAACAGAACTTCCAAAAGCTCATCTGGATTGAGAGGTTTAGCAAGATAGTTGTATGCGCCCCTGCGAATCAATTCTACGGCATTTTTAAGGTTTACTTCTCGGCTCATAAAAATCACAGAAGTCTCTGGCGCAAGATCAAGCACCCGCTCAAAAAATTCCTCTCCATCAATATCTGGCAACCTGTAATCACAGATGACAATGTCGTAGGGGGTTTTTTGAATAAGTGCAAGTGCGTTTCGACCTTGTGTTGTCGTTTCGACGACAAAATTGTTCCTTGAAAGGAATTTGTTCAACAATTCACATGTAGATATTTGATTATCAACAACTAAGATCTTTTTCATAAACAGCCTGTCTTTCCGGTTTAATACTAATTAAAATAGGTATCGTGGTTATTTGCTTGTATGTCAAATCTAGGGAATAAATATTCCCACTTTGTTACATCACTCGAGTGTGTCTTTATAAAATTAATATGTTTTTAATGGTTATAATATCAAAAATTAATTCTAAAAACATTTAAAAAGAGTATTAAATGACCAAAAAATATAGAAATAATTATAAAAAATATAGCTGTCTTTTCGAGTCACTTTCATTTTTGCTGCTGTTTTCCAGCACTAGATCAAAAGTCACAAACTGTTACATTTTGCTGCCAGTTTCTCAAATTAACAAGAATTTACCGTTCATATATGAAAATATTACACTTGCAAAAACTACATGGGCCAACAAAAGTGCTAGCGAATAATGGATTGGATGGACTCGGGGAGGGGATTGATGTATCCGAATATAGCCCATCCAAACAACAGTAGCCAAAATACCTGAAATTATTCCTGTTATGATTGCCGGTGCCAGGAGCCAAGTAAGGAAGCCATCATTTTCCAAGGAATAGTAGGTAAGTGTAAAGAAAAAGCCTACGCCATAATGTGCCAAAACACCTGTAGCAAATTGTGATAAAGATATTTCTTGTGAATTGCAACCTGTAAGGATATTCCCTAGCAAATGAATGACTTGTGTTTGCTGCTTAAATACCCACCCATAAAGATACATACAACCTGTCATGGCTGAAGTACCCAAAAATGCAGCAATTAGAAGATGTAAGGTTATCACTGTCGAAAAAAAATGGGGCTGTTTCAAAACAGCCCCTACAAGTTAGATTTGGGATTGACTTTCTATATAGTACTTGAAGTTCTTTAGATCGTTTTCAAGCATTTTTTCAAAAATCGGACTTAGCAATTCCTCTATAGCATCAGAAACAAATTTGCCATTGGCCCTATATGTTAACTTTGCATGCACCTGAGTTTTGTTGGTATCAAGTTTTTTGAAAGAAACTGTTCCTTGACAATCTATGATAGACTGGTCGGAGGATTTCCAGGTGATTTTCCTGAAGGGGCTTGACCTTGTTATTTTATTGACCCAGACAATCGGTTCTTCTTGGCCTGGAATTTTGATTTCCCATTCCATGTTTTTTTCATCCAATGAAGTGACCCTGCTGACATGGTTCATGAATTTCGGCAAGGAGTCAAATTTCCTCCAGGTATTGAAAGCATCAGCTTTGGATGCATTGACTGAAATCGTAGCTTCTGCAGCTATTTTTTTGAGACCGAGTTCAAAATCTTCCTCTGTGTTGGTGTCTAATGCTTTGGCCAGCTTGAACCCTCCATGGGTCAATAAGTAGCTGCCAGAGATTCCAAAAGGAAAGTTTCTTTTTTTGATACCAAGAAACATCAAATACGAACCCGAAAAAAGATAAATACCTGGTTCTATGGTTCGGAATACCTGCTTGAATTTGGAAGTGATCATATGTGAAAGCGATGCCATAGTTTAAAATTTAATTGGTTATTGAATATCCTCTTGAAGGACTTAAAGAATAGCTTAACAAATATACTTTTATCTATTGCCCAGAGGGTTATATGATTTCTTATTAGGTTTATATGATTGCTGATGGTGGTGAAAAGGCCTAAAAAAATCCGCAGGAATCACTTCCTGCGGATCTATTATAACTTGATCATTAAGATGGTGAGATTAGAGCAAATCCCTTCTGTCTCTATCATAGCTATCTGAGTCTCTATCTCTGTCGCTTCTTCCGCTCAAGTCAGTATCACTTCCGAAAGAAGATCCACCTTCTCTTCTGTTATAGGTATCTCCAATGTCGGAGTCAGATTCCAGTTTGTTGTAACCGGAAGTGCTATCAGAATCTCTTCCCATTGTGCTCATGTTGGTTCCAACGGAAGACCTTCCTCTGTTGTAGTCATCGTGGCTAGCGCCTATTCCACTTGTAGAACGGTTTTCCATTCTTCTACTTGAATCAATGCCATAGTAGTTGTGGATTTCAGTAATAAACTCACGCTGTGGTCCGCTCGGCCAGTTGTCTTTGTCAAAGCCGGGAGAGTTTTCCAGTCTTTCTTTATCTATATCCAAAATGAAAACATCATCAAAATGACTGTTAAAGGAAAATGCCTGCCACGGAATAGCAAAATATTTGCTGCCGAGATTTAAAAAGCCCGTGTCTACTGACAATACAACATAGACTACTTCTCCTGAATCAGTATCCAGCATGATATCTTTGATAGTACCAATACGCTCATCAGATAATGACCTTACAGTGCTACCTTCAATTGTTGAGGTAGATAAAATCAATTCATTGGTTCGATTTTCCATGGTTTTTAGTTTATGGTTAATTAAATACTAATGATCAAGAGTAGCCAATATGCGTGCCAAGCATCGGACATGGGCCATGATCAGTCGTTATATTGCAGAGAGTACCAAAAAATTGTAACTCCTAAAAAATAAAGTGCAACTTCATTATAATGATGTAACTTTTTCCTTCGCCTTTTCCCATACTTTTGATATTGTTCTTCCACAATCTGTTTCAGGAAAATGCTCCAGGTAAATGGATTTTGGTAGTTCAGGTTACATCCTAACAGGACCTTTTTCAAGTAAAAACTTTTAATCTGAATTGTCTATATCAATATGGGATCCCAACGCTTCCAGTCAAAATCATTTATGATTAGCTTCATTTTGCTTGTTGCTTTAAGCATAATGGGATATATGCAATTCCGCTCCATACGATACAGTCAAAATTTACGGTCTACATCCACGGTTCTATCCGGAAGGCTTTCAGAGATGCTTCATGATATTGAGGACCTTAAATCCAGTCACTTGGAGTACCTTCTTTCTCCAACACCTCTTTTTATAACAAAATACCTGATCAAAAAAGAAGAGATACTGGAGCAACTGGCAGCCATACAGGACCTGGACTATAATGAGGATCAAGTTGAGAAGAATAAGGAAAAACTAACTTTCTTGGTTAAAGAACTTTTTAGGCAACTTGATTTGTCATTGATAGGCGCTCAAGCCTTGGCGGCTAACAGCGCTTCTCCCAAACAAGGTGGAGACTTTATCAATTTTGTGCCGTTGGTTGTTTTTATTGCCAACTGGAATCAAGCTCAATCCGAAGCTTTAAACCAGACAGTATTTAGTAGTGAAGTTGAATTGGAAACATACATCCTGGTTATTTTTCTGCTTTTGATTGCGTCCCTGATTTTGGCAATTATTTACAATAGGAAGATCAAAGTGGAATTATTGGCAAGAGATGAGGCAGAGCACCAAAATCAAATTCATCATGAAATCTTTGATTATGCCGAACAGCTTTCAGGTACAGGATTCGGATTTTTTGATTTTCAGACCAAGAAAATGACTTTTTCTGATAATCAGTTTGCTATATTAGGTTATACCAAATCTGAAATCACGCCAAGTCTTAAAGCTTATTTCAAATGCATAAACCCCAAGGATAGAGAAAAGGTATTTTTGCATTTGAAGACAATGAGTACACAGGATCCTGCTTTAAAACTGACCATCAATATCATCACCAAAACGGGGGAGGAGAAAACCCTTCAGCTGATCGCCAAGAAAAGGGAGTGGTCAGATAGAAATGTCTTAATCTTTGTAAATAAAGACATTACTGAGGAAGTTAAAATTCAGGAAAGGATCAAGCAATTCAACAAAAACTTAAATCTGCAGATTAAGCTGTTTCGTCACGCCGAGCAGATTGCCAACATGGGGTATTACTCCCATGACCTTGTCTCAGGGGAGATAGGTTATTCCAATCACCTCTACCGATTGCTGGATTTAAATCCAAATCTGGATGAGGTAAATGAAAACACTTTGATTCAGGCTATTCACAAAGATGATAGGGACATGATTCGACAGGGTATCAATGCCCAAAATCCAGAAGCACCTCTTTCAGACGAACCGGTGAGGATCCTGAACGGCCAAAATGGGTTACGGTATTTTCAGTTCAGCAAGGAATTGTTTGAGGAAGAAGATACAAGAATACTCCTCGTTACCATTAAAGAAGTAACCTGGGAAACTATGACAAGATCTCAGCTCCAGCAACAGAATGAAGAGCTGCTCAGGTTCAATACTGAACTGGCATCATTCAATCATATTGCCAGTCATGACTTGCAAGAGCCTACCCGCAAGATCCAGACTTTTATCTCCATGCTGAAGCAGCTTGATGTCATAAAAAGTTCTGAAAGAGCCATGGATTTATTTAGCAGAGTTCAAAAATCCGCAAATAGAATGCAACACCTGATTATGGACCTGCTGAAGTTCACCGGAATAGCCAATGCGGAGAAAATGTTTGAAAAAGTAAGCCTTCAGGACCTGTTGGATAATGCGCTGGATGAACTCGCACTGGTAATTGAAGAGAAAAACGCGAAAATTGTCATTCCCTCACTCCCTGAGGCGTTTGTGATTCCATATCAGATTCAGCAGCTTTTTTTCAACTTGATTTCAAATTCCTTAAAATTTTCAAGTGGTGATAGACATCCTGTGATTACCATTGAAAAGGAACAACTTACCGATGAAGAAATGCTCCTCTTTCCAAAATATGAAGCGAGTCAACTATTAAAAATCAGCATTTCAGACAATGGACTTGGAATTGATCCCGATCAGACCGAACAAATCTTCCTGTTGTTCCGGAAGCTTCATGAAAAAGCAGAATTTACAGGTACAGGTGTAGGCCTGTCCTTTTCGAAAAAGATTATCGAAAACCATAAAGGTGTGATTTATGCTGATGGTAATCCAGGACAAGGGGCTGTCATTACGTTTGTTTTGCCCATTATGCCCTGACCTGTTGTTGGTTTTTTGAAATCCAAATATTTACAAATGTCTTATACAATTGTGTAAGGCCCATTTTTTCTCATTCCGGTAAATTGTATGTGTTAAAACCACAACCACTTTTGAAGGGATTGAAATGAAAGATGAGCACAACAAACCTGCACAGACTCAGGATAATCAGCCGGGAAATGAGCATCAAATGACGCCAAAGCCTGAAGTAATAGCACAAGATTATAAAGGTAGCGACAAGCTGAAAGGAAAAGTTGCCATCATTACCGGTGGAGACAGCGGAATTGGGAGGGCTGTAGCCGTGGCATTTGCAGCAGAAGGGGCGAAGGTGGTTATTTCTTACCTTGATGAAGATAAGGATGCGAGTGAAACAGAAAGGCTTGTAGAAGCACAAAATGGAGAAATCCTTTCATTAAAAGGAGACATCTCTATGATGGGGCAATGTGAATCAGTAGTAGCTAAAACGCTCCAACGGTTCGGTAGAATCGATATCATTGTCAACAATGCAGGCATGCAGTTTCCACAGGATAATTTTGAGGATATTACTGAAGAGCAACTACGTAAGACATTCGAAACCAATATTTTCTCTTACTTTTTTGTAGTAAAAGCCGCGTTACCACATCTTAAAAAAGGCTCGACGATCATCAATACGTCTTCTGTGACTGCCTATCGAGGTAGTGAGCATCTCATTGACTATTCTGCTACCAAAGGTGCGATAGTATCTTTTACCCGCTCACTTTCCAAAAACCTTGCAGCAAAAGGGATCAGGGTCAACGGTGTTGCACCAGGACCGATCTGGACACCTTTAATACCTGCTACATTTTCTGAAGACCATGTAGGGGAATTTGGCAAAAAGGTGCCGATGGAAAGACCGGGTGAACCATCAGAAGTAGCTCCTGCATACGTATTTCTGGCATCTTCCGACTCTAGCTACATCACCGGCCAATTCATCCATCCCAATGGAGGTGAGATTATCAATACATAATTCATATCATAACTAAACCACAATAACCATGATCGTAATCTATAATTCATTTCAGGGCGTAAATCCCTTAATCATGAAAGCAAAAGTTAAAAAGGGTGACTTTGTTCCTGATAGACCCAATCACCAAAAAGATGAGGCAATAGAGGAATATATCGAAGACAGCAATAATGACGTTCCTGAAAATCCCAAAGATTATAACCGTCAGGATCAAATGGGCATTAGTGAAAAGGCCAAAAGGCAATCCTCTGATGAAAGGGACAGGGCAAAGGGAAAAACAGACTGACAAGCAACATGAGTGAACACAAAGATAGCATAGGGCAAATCGGTCAAGCGGTTAAAAGAGTCATTGGTCGTTATCCTGAATCAGCTCTTGAAAATGGGCCGACCTTGTTGGTTAGCGGTGGTGTCCATGGAAATGAACCCAGCGGTGTCCTGGCACTGCAGAGGGTTTTTGACCAGCTCGAAGCGCATCAGATTTTCGTGAAGGGACAGCTAATAGGTCTTGTCGGAAATTTGAAAGCTATCAGGCAGGGTGTGCGATTAATAGATAAAGACCTCAATAGAATATGTACTCCTGAGACTGCCGAAAAAATCCGCAGTCATGGCATGTTGGATCTTGCAGAGGAGGAGGAATTTAAGGAACTGTTAGAGCTAGTGGATGAACTTGAAGGGAAGGAAGGTTTTCAGGAGCTGTTATTTATGGATTTCCATACCACTTCATCACCCACACATCCCTATATCAGCGTCAACAAAGCAGAACGTTCTTTTGCATTTGCCCAGCAGTTTCCTCTGCCCGTAGTCAAAGGAATCGAAAAATTCATACCGGGTCATTTTGACCATTTTCTTTCCTTAAATGGACATTGTGGATTTACAGTAGAGGCAGGGCAGCACGAGTCTCCACTTTCAATAGATTACCATGAAGCAATGGTTTATGTAGCCTTGATCCTATGTGGCATGGTTGACAAAAGCGAATTGCCGGAATGGGAGCAATATGCACAGAAACTGGAAGATTCTTCTGTAAACCAGGCCAGTTTCGAGGTGGTCTACAGGTATCAGTTGGGTCCAGAAGATGATTTCGTTATGGTTCCCGGGTTCAAAAATTTCGATCGTGTATCCAAAGGTCAGCTTTTGGCTTGGAACAATGGAGAACCAGTTTATTCAGAATGGGATGATTATATTTTTATGCCACTGTATCAAAGCCAGGGTTCAGATGGTTTTTTTATCGTGTCATCATGTGGTCAGTGATAATTTCACTGACCACTGATTTTTTATAGTTCTAGAGTAGCCAAAAAAGCATTTGGTAATCTTCCATCATAGTATTGCTTGTACTCGATTTTCTTTTCCAGAGCCATGATCACATGTGCAGAAAACTTCTCATTTTCGAGTTTTTCCATACTCACTAGGCCTCCGGGACTTTCCAAGTTGAGTTCCATAATCTTGTCACCAACGATATCCACACCTACTAAAAACATTCCATCTGCTTTCAATTTTGGTCCGATGATGTTGCAAAGTCTTTTGATATCATCAGTGTACTGGGCCTTTTGACCTGTCCCACCTACAGAGATGTTGCTCCGGATGTCATCGCTTTTGTTGACCCTGTGGAGTAGGGCAGGCTTGCCTTTGACTGTGAGGATTTTTCCGTTCATCATTATGACCCGGATATCTCCATCTTTGGCCGCAGGAAGGTATTCCTGTGCAATGATGTAGTCATACCTGCTGATCGTTTCGACAATTTGATTCATGTTGGTGGAGCTGTCTATCAAGAACACATCTTTGCCACCCGAACCTTGAAGCGGTTTGAGGATGATTTTTTCCTTTTGTTTTTTGTAAAAATCTTTGATTTCCTCTGCATCTCTGGTAATAATAGTTTTGGGCCTTACCTCTTCAGGAAAGTGCTGAAAATACATTTTATTGAAGGAAGTCATCATGATAAAGGGGTCATTGACCACAAGAACTCCTTGAGTCATGGCGATCTGCCCAAAGATCATTCCTGCTGTAGTTGCCCAAGGTCGGTCACCATAGTCCTCACATGGATTGTTTCTCAGAAAAATCACATCAAGATCCTGGGATGTTACTTTTACCATAGGAGTATCATCACTATGCAATAGCTTGAGGTAGTTGGCTACGTTTTTTATTTTTCCATTAGATACTTGGACGGCAGAAATGCTCAAATGACCGTTTTCCAAGTAGGTTAGATCGCCAACCTCGGTGATGTATACGTCATGGCCCCTCAGGATTGCTGCTGTGGCAAGGGTACTGGTAGCATAATCTGATCCTTCAGTTTCTATTCTATTTACTACAAATGCGATTCTCATAGTGTGTTTTTTAGGTTTTAATTTTTAGTCAGTCCAACATCTCAATCAATGTCAACCCTGATTTTACCTTGGCCAATCTTCTTTTGGCCTCTTCTGATTTGAGGTATCTTGGAAAGAGTGGACTTGGCTTTAGCACTTTTCTGCTTTGGAGTTCAGTGATCAGTGGAACATGCTTGAGCGCAATTTTTCCGACAAAAAGTGGTTCTAATTCACCTCCGTTTTTGAGGTAATCCAGCAGACTAATGAGTCCCCGCAGATAAATAATATCCTTAGTACAGCCACCTCCCTGATGGATGCGTGCCGTAATCTGAAAAGCTGCTTCCTTATCCATATCGTATTTTTGGGTCAATTCAGCAAAAGTCTCTTCAAAATTCATCCCTTCGGTAAGACAGTGACCTGCTACTACGCGAGCTGCCAATGTCCTTAAGCGATTTGGGCTAAGACCGCCTACCAAATATTCGGACAGTACGGCGATTCCTTCCTGCAGTTCGTCATAATCGGCTAGCCCTATACTCAGCAATTGAAAGGGTTGGACCTTTCCGTTGTAAAATGTCAGTACATGTGTTCCGATTTCGTGATGCGCAAGGGCTTCGACCCTGTTCTCTGGCAATCTGTAATTTTTCCCGATATACAGTTGCCCTTTGGAAACCAACATGCCAACGATATCTTCTTTTACTTCCACCTTGGCATCAAGACCAGGATAGAATTGACGATAATAATTGATTTCATCCCTGCAGATTTCGGCCATTTCTTCACTTTCCACCCATCTACCCTGGAATTCATCTTCTTTTGGAACTTCCTTGAGCAGATATTTGGCTGTTTCAAAAAGCTCCATATCTACTGCTGAGTAGAGTCTGATACTGCTGAATTTGAAGTTGTCTGTACCTCTTTCCTTCAGCATTGTAATCTGCTTTTCTACCTCTTCCCTTTTTTCAGTAAATAAAAATGCCAATGTGGGGTCATCTATTTCCCAGATATTGATATGAAAGAGCTGTTCCTTTAGCCTGTCTGGATCGATTGGTAGCAATCTGTAAAGGAATTTGGGATTACCTCTATAGCCATTGGCTATAAATTCCCGCATGGCCTCATTGGTATTAGTAGGGGAGATCAGCATTAAAAATTGAAAGTTGCGCTGTATATCAAACAGTTGCTGATCGATTTCCCAGACCTTACTGCTGAGTTTAGTGCTCCCCAACACATGAAAATTCTGGATTTCAAAGGTCGTCTGTACCCTTAGAAAATCATAAATTGTCTTTCTTAGGATTTTAGAAAAGGCTGATTTGAACTTTCTAAACTCTAGGTAATAAAATTCATCTGCAGTTTTATCCATAAAAAATGGAGGTATCTCCAATCCAATCAGAAAGGCTCCTGCCTCTTGGCATTCCGGTATTGAAATAATGGGCTTTAAGTCAGGTGGATGTCTTGAGGTGGTCGTTTCCACTGAGACTTCTAATGAAACCTGACTGACACAATATTCTTTTAAGCCATTGGTCAGAGCCTGAATAGATGCAGGCCCCTTATCTTTGGGGATTTTGATTTTGAAGGTTTTGCTATTGGGCTTGCCCAACCAGATTTCAAAAATCATCACCGCGCCATAATTTTTGGACAAGGTTTTTGCGATTGTCTTTACTGCCTCACCGATTCTGGTTTGGTGGTGTTCTTCCGGTCCCGTAACGAGGTAAGAGGATTCTCCCAATACCAGTCTTAGGGTCATTTTGTCTGTTGGATCTGTATTGCGGTATATCAATAGAAAGGGCAGTCTCCGCTCGATCTTTAATTTTCCACCATCTTTCAAATTGAGATTAAGATGCGTGCCTGTTTTAAGTGAATTTAAGAGAGACTTTTGGTTCTTTTCATCCATAGCCTTAGGTTGTACAAAGGTTAGTTAATGTAAAAATGTAGACCTGAGGCAGCTGTTGCCCCAGGTCTAACCATCCAAAAATGCCGGAATTAAGCAGGTACTTGTCCGGGCTTTTCCCTTTCCCAGAATCTGTGCTGAGCAATAGCTTTCACGAATTTTCCGGGATCGGATGCTAAAACAATACCTACATTCATATTGTCCTCAACTGAGGCATCTTGGCTTTTGATCTTTTTGCCTGCATCGGTGACAAAAAGCAATTCTTTAGCCATTCCAGGCGCGGCAATAGGCTTGCAGTGCTTGTACGCTTCATTGATGAAATGTATGGCATCAGGCTCTTCCTTGAGCTGATTGATAGAGCCAGAACCATCAGGGATAAGTACAGCATCGTATTCAACAGAAGCAGTGGTCAGCCAACTTTCATCCACCTTGACTTTTTCACCACTGGCAGTTTGAATATAGCCTTGTCTGGATGAAACTAGTTTGGTTTCAGCTCCTCCTGCACTCAGAGCCTCATTCATTTGTGTGAGCGAATTGGCGTCCACACCGTCGGCTGCAAGAATGGCTATTTTCCTGGTTTTGATGCTTTCCTTTTTGGTAAATTCCATACTCAAAGCTTTTGAGCGCATGGTTGGGGATTTGTTTTCTGTAGGCTGAAAATCCTCAGGATTGCCATCAGCCGGAATGCTTCTGTTCATTGGTTCTTCAACAGAATCTGGTACTTCGATGCCAAGCCCCATTGCAACCCGCTCTGCTAGTCCCAAATCTACTTTTGCCAATAATCCGACCATACGTTCCCTGATGTCTTCCCTTTTTACTTTACCCAACTCAAATCTGAGGGCATCCACAATGTGGTTCTGTTCAAATTTGCTCTGACTATTGAAAAACAAAGTTGCCTGACTGAAGTGGTCAAAGAAACTTCTGCTTCTCGCTTTGATTTTATGTGCATCTATCCTTTCCGTATGGGAGGTAAATCCACCTTCAGCAAATTTTGCCTGAAAAGGACAGCCTCCTCCGACTCTATTGGGACTATAACTTGTCTTGCTGGTATTGATGGTTTGCCTACCAAACCCATCTCTTTGGTTGTTATGTACCGGAGCAATAGGCCTATTGATCGGAATCTCATGAAAATTAGGTCCTCCCAAGCGAAGCAACTGCGTATCCAAATAAGAAAACAACCTTCCCTGAAGCAGCGGGTCATTGGTGAAATCAATACCAGGTACCACATGCCCTGGATGGAATGCAACCTGTTCGGTTTCTGCAAAGAAATTGTCAGGATTTCTATTCAGGGTCATTTTACCGATGATTTTCACAGGGACCAACTCCTCTGGGATTAGCTTGGTAGCATCCAAAAGATCAAAATCAAATTTCTGTTCATCTGCCTCCGGTACCAATTGTACACCTAATTCAAATTCCGGGAAGTCTCCCTTATCAATAGCTTCCCAAAGGTCTCTTCGGTGAAAATCCGGGTCCTTGCCGGAAATCTTCTGGGCTTCATCCCAAGTCACTCCATGTACACCCAATACAGGCTTCCAATGGAGTTTTACAAAATGAACTTCATTGTTGTCATTGATAAACTTGAAAGTATGGACTCCGAAACCTTCCATCATGCGGTAGCTTCTGGGAATTGCCCTGTCACTCATGGCCCACATGATCATGTGCATGCTTTCTGGCATCACAGAAATAAAGTCCCAAAAAGTATCGTGCGCAGCACTGGCTTGAGGGATCTCGTTATCTGGTTCGGGCTTGATGGCGTGTACAAGGTCAGGGAACTTCACAGCATCTTGTATAAAAAATACAGGCATGTTGTTACCTACAAGATCGTAATTGCCTTCTTCAGTGTAAAATTTGGTAGAAAAGCCACGGACATCCCTGGCCAAATCTGTTGAACCACGAAATCCTACCACTGTACTGAAGCGGACAAAGACAGGGGTTTTTTTGCCTGGTTCCTGAAGAAATTTTGCTCTTGTGTATTTTGACATATCTTCATAGACCTCAAAATATCCATGTGCAGCGCTTCCTCTTGCATGAACCACACGCTCAGGAATCCGTTCATGGTCAAAATGCGTCATCTTTTCCCTGAAATGAAAATCTTCCAGTAAGGTTGGACCGCGTTCACCTGCTTTTAAAGAATTTTGGTCATCATTGATCCGCAAACCTTGATTTGTGGTCATATATTGTTCATGGCTGTTTTCCCTGTTGACTTCAAGATCCTGAAGTTTTTTGTTGTCCTCTAGTTCTTTATCCTTGTCTTTGCTCATGGTTATTAGATTTATAAAAGCGTGTAATTTGATTCACAGGTAAATACACTTGATCATTAAAAGGGAGGATAGTCATCCAAAAATTTTCCTCCAACTATATGGTTAATGCTGACTTAGTGCAGTGAGCCAAATTTCATGAATAACCCAAAAAGTGTCGTTATATAATTTAATAAAAAGCTTATATCATTGATTAAAATTAATTTTTAAGGTAATTTTTATATTAAAAATATCATATTTTATTGAACACATGATCAACTTAATTGCTGTTTGTGGCTTAATTCTTGAATTCTAAGGCGGTAATTAAGTGCACCAGCAAAAGGTGTATGATATTTTCAGCAAATCCTATTTAAATCTTGATGACCAATTATGAAAATTAAAATGAAGGACATTGGTGCCATTTTGAAAAAAACAGCAATTTCTTGGAACGATGCAGACCCGTTTAGGCAAAGCGCCACAATATCTTACTATGCGATATTTTCTATTCCTGGATTATTGATAATTATCATTTGGATTGCGGGATTGTTTTATGGCGATGAAATTGTCAGAGGTGAAATCAACACCCAAATCAGCGAAATGATGGGTGGTGAGACCGCCCAAAGCTTAGATGGAATTGTGGAAGAATCTGCAGTGGGGGATGTAAGCTTGTTGATGAAAATAGTGGGTATTGGAGCATTGCTATTTGGCGCTACAACCCTGTTTTTTCAAATGCAAAAAACGCTCAATTATCTTTGGGATGTAGAGGCAGTTCCTGAGAACAACCTCAAAAAATTCATTGTGGACCGGGTTAGTTCTCTGGGTTTGATATTGGTGATTGCTTTTCTGATGCTCATCACATTGGTGCTTTCTTCTATGTTTGCCGTCGTCAGCGACTGGATCACAGCAAGTTTTGGCAACAGTGTTTATTTTTTATTAGAAGGAGCCAATTTCATCATCTCATTTCTAATTGTGGCAGTACTGTTTGCTTTGATGTTCAAGGTACTGCCAGATGTGGAAATAGAATGGAAATCTGTGTGGATCGGTGCATTGGTCACCTCCTTGTTGTTTTCAATAGGGAAAACTTTGTTAGGACTCTATTTTGGAGTTGCAGATCCTAGTTCCAGTTTTGGGGCTGCAGGCACTGTGATACTCGTGATGCTTTGGGTGAATTATACCTGTCTGATTTTGTTTTTTGGGGCAGAGTTTACCAAAGAATATGCACGTCATTACAATCACAAAATCAAACCTTCCAAACATGCCCAATGGTTGCCTAGGTATGAAATGAACAAACCTGCGGATCCTACTGATCCAAGAGCAAAGCAATGATTTGGCTTGGTGGTGTTACAGATTGAGACCATTGGGATACAGCAGGCTAGTGACAGCAATGCCCCGTTTTTCGACACTATGGCCTGTTAACTCCTATGTTTGGCCGCAAAACAGGCAAAGGAATGGTTTTTGGATGATACTATGCACAACATTTAAATGAAATCAATCATGGAAAAAAATAACGAAGGTAACCTACCCAAGGAGATTAAACTCCATCCGAATAAAGACAGCAACAGCAATGGCCATGAAGCTAAAAAAGACAATCAGCCTATTGCCATGACTGAAAGCGATGAGGATAAACCAAAGCAGCAGCCTGTTGAAGCCGCAAAAGACATGTTGAGAAGTGAAAGCAAAAGCGCTGATGAGTTTAAAGAAGGAAAAGTAGCTAAAACATTAGAAAACCAAACAGCAAAAATCCCTTCAGATGTCTTTTTATGGGCAGCCGTAGGTAGTATGGGAGCTTCTTTGGGATTAAAAATTACCAAAAATGACCATTTGGCTCTTTTTGTAGGCCAATGGGCAGCACCATTTCTACTTTTAGGGATTTACAATAAAATTGTCAAAACAAAAGGATCAGAATAACGACAGGCGGCTTAGGCCGCCTGTTATTTTATACACCTTAAAATTGAAAGTCGATGGAAGAAATGAAACATTTGGCTCTTGTTACAGGAGCCTCGATGGGTATTGGGTATGAAATTGCAAAGCAACTTGCTGAAAAAAATATTGATCTTATTTTAGTATCAAGAGATGAAGCCAAACTTCAGCATATAGCAGAGGTTTTTGAAGAAAAGTTTGGCGTGCAAGTCACTGTTATTGCCAAGGATCTGATGAACTCCGGGGCAGCAGAAGAAGTATATCAGGAAGTAAATAGGCTAAATCTTGAGGTGGATATTTTGGTCAATAATGCCGGACAAGGAATTAATGGTGAATTTGTCCATAATGATTTGCAGCAGGAATTAGACATCATTACCCTGAATGTCATTTCTCTTGTTGTTTTAACCAAACTGTTTTTGAAGGATATGCATGCCAGGAATCAAGGAAGAATTTTGCAGGTTTCTTCTGTTGTGGATCAAATGTATAGCCCACTCATGGCGGTATATGCAGGTACAAAAAGTTTTGTGTATAATTTTACCCAGTCACTTATCAATGAATTGAAAGACACTGAAGTGACTGTGACTGCGTTACTCCCTGGAGCTACAGATACGGATTTTTTCAATAAAGCAGGAGGAGAAGATTCCAAAATAGCCCAAGACAAAGATGGCCTGGATGACCCGGCGAAAGTTGCGAAATCAGGTATAGAAGCACTTTTCGCAGGCAAATCGCGAGAGGTGACAGGTCTCAAAAACAAGACCATGTCACAACTTTCCAATGTGACCCCAGACCAAGTACTGGCTTCAAAAATGCATGAATATAACGATAAAGCAGACAAGTGATTAGCTGAAATAGGATTTTGAAGTGGAGTGGGGGGAAAATGTTCCATGACAACCTCATCTCAGCCTATGAATTTGTCTGGGTGCCCTGGCTTTGGCCGGGGCTTTTTTTGTTGAGCATATTTTTATTGATTTTGTTTTGCATTACCGCTTGGGTTTTGATGATTGATAATCCTTCCAATTCTAGGTCCCGAAGCCGCATGCCGGCAATTAGTATTTCGTCTTCTTTGATATGTGTCAGACATTCGAAAATCAATGAAAGGAGTTTTTTGGCTTTGGCTATCCTTTCAAAAGGAAAGGGATTGAGGTTTTGTCGGATGATATCATCCAGTTTGGCTTCAATCTGCGCCTCACGTTGCTTAAGTTGGCTGATCAATTCAATCGGATCCATTGTTTATAATATTAACATCTTAACGACAATAATATTGTCAATGTAATTTGTTCAAGCAAGTACATTCATCTATTTTTTTGGCTCAGGGTTTTTTGTAATTTCTAAAATATCTTCCACATTTGTAAATGATGATTGTTTGACAAATACTTCCGCCCCTCAGTCTTCTTACCACTCCTTAGGTAAGCTATCCATTTTAACCTTAATGGTCCACTTTCATCATGACCCTATCCCAATTTATCAGACATTTTAAAGCCGCTATTCATGGTCTTGAAGAAGACTATACGGCTGTAAGTATAAGAAAAGGAATATTTTACCTTTCCATTCCCATGATTTTGGAGATGATCATGGAATCGCTTTTTGCTGTAGTAGATATATTCTTTGTAGGTAAGTTGGGTGTACATGCAGTGGCTACAGTAGGCCTTACAGAGTCGGTACTTACCATCATATATTCCATTGCCATAGGTTTGAGCATGGCCGCTACGGCAATAGTTGCTCGGCGTATTGGGGAAAAGAAAATCAAAGAAGCCAGTGAAGCAGCCTTTCAGGCTATTGTCATCTGCTCTGCTTTTGCGGTAACGGTAGCTGTATTGGGTGTCATCAATGCGCAGCAACTGCTTGCTTTAATGGGAGGGGAGGAAGAGGTCATCGCTTCAGGCTATAGGTATACCCAGATCATTTTCGGAGGCAATGTCTGTGTGATGTTGCTATTTCTGATCAATGGTGTCTTCCGTGGAGCAGGGAATGCTGCAGTAGCCATGAGGACATTATGGCTTGCCAATGGTATTAATATGGTATTGGATCCGCTATTGATATTTGGATTGGGGCCAATTCCAGCTTTAGGATTAGAAGGAGCAGCATGGGCAACGACCATCGGTAGGGGGATTGGGGTGTTGTATCAGTTTTACATCCTACTCAATGGCAAGTCTGTAATCAAATTTTATCTGAACTCATTCAGGTTTCATTGGGATACAGTGATGGTCATTCTGCGTGTGGCAGCAGGCGGTATGGGGCAGTTTCTGATCGAATCGGCAAGTTGGATTTTTTTGATGAGAATAATTTCGGACTCAGGAAGTGTGGCATTGGCAGGCTATACCATTGCTGTGCGACTGATTATTTTTGCTTTACTTCCAGCTTGGGGAATATCCAATGCAGCCGCCACACTTGTGGGGCAAAATCTAGGAGCACTTGAACCTGGTAGAGCAGAGAAATCAGCTTGGATGGCGGCCCATGTGACGGCTGTACTCTTGGGCTGTTGTTCCCTGTTTTTTATTTTTGGAGCAGGGCCGCTGATTGGCATTTTCAATCAGGAGGAAGGAGTCATAGCTGTAGGAAAAGCAGGATTAATGGTCATTTGTTTAGGCTATGTATTCTTTGCCTATGGAATGGTGATGAGTCAGTCTCTAAATGGTGCCGGTGACACCAAAACACCCACCTTGATCAACCTGGTTTTGCTCTGGGGCTTTCAGATTCCTTTAGCTTATTTTTTGGCCAAAATGTGGGGTATGGGATATATGGGGGTGTTCATAGCCATAGCTGTAAGCCATTCACTACATGCATTTGTCAGCATGTGGATCTTTAACAAGGGCAAGTGGAAATTGATAAAAGTGTGATGTTCATTTATTGATTTCTTTAAATTGAACAGACAAGAGACGGTTAATGGACTTTTTTTCATTAATGATTTGATGGGAAATCCGGGCATCACTAAAATAAGCATCGCCTTCATCCAATTCTACCGTTTGGTTCATAAATTGAAATTTTAGGCTGCCTTTGAGCATGTAGACAAATTCATATGCATCTTCAGTAAGGTAGTTAGAACTGCTATTTGGTTGTAGTTCCCGTATGCCTATCGCTACTTGTGCTGACCGAAATTTACGCGATAGCAGTTCCTGAAACATATCTGGATCGGTATTTTGTGAAAACTCGGATTTTTTGAAAACCAGAATGGGAGCTTCATTTTCCTTGATTTTCAGATCTGAAAAAAAGAAATCAATGTCAACTTCAATGGCATTGATGATTTGCATCAAGACGAGTAAGGAAGGAATTGTCCTGGAATTTTCTATCTGTGAAATCAGTCCTTTGGTAACCCCAGCCCGGTCTGCTACTTCCTGTATGGTCAATCCTTTTTCTTTTCTGATGTTTTTGATCTTTTTGCTGATCCTGATTAATATGCCACTTTCCATATTTAAAAATAAATATTTAAGTGCAATAAATAAAAGTAAAAGTTATAATAACTTTATTTTTTTATTTAAAAAACTTAATAGTAGTGATTTATAATTAAATAAAAAATAAAAAAAACAATTGCCCGGAAATTTCCCGGGCAATTGTTCTGATGTAAATATTAAGTTAGGCTCTTCTGATGACTGCCAAGATAATTGAAATGGCGGCAATAACTAAAAGCAAGTGGATAACGGCTCCTGCGCTGTATACAAAAAATCCGAAAATCCATCCAATAATCACAATTACAGCAATTAAATACAATAAAGACCTCATATTAGTTTGATTTTGAAGTTAACAATAATTATAAAAAGAATCCTCCTGAAGTATTCCCCAAGAGGAATTGGTAATTAAAAGATACAAGCTGATTAATTGTCATCGAATTGATCTTCGATCATATCCAATCTTTCTTTAGCTTCATTTTCCAAAAGATCGAACTCTTCCTTGATTCTGTTTCTTCTATCGTCATCAGTGGCATCTCTATATTCGGCTGCCTTTCTTTCCATAGCTTGAACTCTTTCTTCTACTGAACTGATCAGACTGTCGAATTTTGCAGGTTGCGTTCTTGCTCTAGTTGCACGCTCTTGCTTAAGCTCGCGCATTTTTTCTTCAACTTTCGCTTTGTCGTCAATCAGGTCTTCATAAGAAGCTGTGAAAAGTCCACCTACGTTACCGTCATTTCTCCTGTTGTCCGTAGTAGTTCTGTCTTCTCCTACTACTGTGTCTCTGTCATTGTCCATGTTATTCCTGTTGTTGGTATTGTCACAGGCAGTGAACATCAAAAACACGCACGCACTCAAATAAAGCATTGTAGTTTTCATAGTAATTGTTGTTTAGTTGGTTTACATGCACCAGCCTTACCAAGGCTAAGTACATTAAGTTTGAAACAATTGATTTAAAACAAATTTAAGGCCGTTATACAAAAATGTGGTTACAGAATTTATC
>DAIPZN010000073.1:0-22433 GCA_036782195.1 Cyclobacteriaceae bacterium
TCCATGTTGCATGTTTTACAGCTATGGGATTCAAGTTTAGAGTTTTAACTTTTAGCATATTGTGGTTTACTGTAACCGCTTTGGCGCAGCAGACTTACAAAGGTGAGTACACTTTTAATGGCCTTTCAGGTGAGGCAGTTTTTACCTATAAAGAAGGTGCAGACAAAGCTATGAATCTGCATGGTGATTTTAGATTTGAAAGAAGGCAGAAAGATACTGAAGACGGCACCGTCTTCTATAAAACCATTGCTAACGGCACTTTCCAGAACAACAACAGACATGGCAAATGGAGGTTTCTCGAAGAGAGGCATCAAGTAGCGTTGCTGGATGTGACCAATTTTGAAGTGGTGGCAGATCTAGACAGCAGACAGACTTTAATTCACGGGTCATATTCCAATGGTGTGCCAAATGGGGTATGGAATTTTACAGAAAGAATCCTCAACGGTAAAAAGCTTCATGTTAGAAGCACCGTTGAAAGATTGTTTTTTAGGAACGGATTTGTCCAAGGCCAATTCCAATATAAACTTTTTGACAACGGACGTACATTTTTTGTAAACGGTCAGCTGTCCGAAGACGGTTTTATGGATGGTGAATGGAGTCTTGTCTATGAATTTGATGAGGTGCTTATCAGCGAAGTCAGGAAATACGAAAACGGCTTTCTTCTTGGAATCGTCAGACGTGATTTGGATAGCAATGAAATCATAGACGAAATAGTCTATCACTCCACCATCGAAAAACTCAACAGGCTAAAAGAAGGAAATGATGTCGAATACAAAGTTTCTGAAAACAGGTTTGGGGTTAGATACAACGATGGTTTTAGGAAAAGATTTAAAGAGTATCAGGTTCAGCTACCTGGTAATGCCTTTATTGAAAACTTCCTGCAACAGGTACTTCAATTTGAAAAAGGAGAATACCTCAATGAAGCAGGGGAATTTATCCAAAATCCTGTAGGGACGAGGAGATTTGCTTATCCACAAACCAAGCAAAACATTCAGCAGATAGAAGAGATTCCTGCAATCTTTCAGGAGCTTCAAAAAATCACGGGCTCTTATGCAGATATGAGCGCATTGTCCTTAAATAAATCTAAATCTGATTCATTGGCTTTTGCCCATGCATTTTTTCAGCACAACAAAGAGAAATTACTCCAATTTGAAAACTTAATTGAGATTATCAGTTCAGGTAGAATTGAATTTTACGACATCAAAAATTACACCCAAAATGGGTTGGAATATATCCGTAAAGCTGACACCATCAAGTACACTTATCAAGGTGAGCCTAGAGAAAAAGCCGTTTTGTCCCGAAAAGTAATGGAATCCTATGAGAATTTCTTGGCTGATTTTGCTGAATATCTTGGAGAGGAGCTGGAATTAGTCAAAGAACTGGGGGGGTACGTCGAAGCCCAACTTTCGGAAGTGCAACAACAACAAAGTCTGGAGAAGCTGGAAGAGAGAATAGTGAACAGGAGAGCAGAGGTGGACAGTCTTTATAAGAGTCATGAGCCGATCCACAACAGGGAGGCGGAGCTATTGATGCGTTTGAGATACAACCTTTTACAAGCTCAAATAGACACGCTTATTGATACTTACGGAATAGCTGAAACATATCCTGAAAGGTTAGGCTATAGTGAGCAGATCCTAGATTTATTAGAAAAAATGGAAGGGCATTTTGAAAATATAATCAGAGTGTACCCTGCACTGGATAAGTTGGATCAGCTTTATCAGGAAGAATTTTTCAATCCATTTACTTATGCCAGATACAATCAAAGGGTAAAAGAGCGGCTATATGAATTCGGCGGGATCAGATTGTACCACTACTATTTAGAGCAGATGAAGAGGGAACAAGATTACCAAGCCATTGGTGATTGGATAATGAAAATTGAGCGGCTTCATCAAAGAATGCTTGAACTCAGAAATGCCGATACAAGGAAACTTGAAAGAAGGCTAAAACCGGATTCATCTGTCGGAAGAATTGAATCATTATTAGAATTATAAACAATCATTATGTATTTGCAGATTAAAGGTTGCATCAAATTTTTGCTGCCCTTGTTGTTTATCTTTTATTTTTCGGATCCAGTCTTTGGGCAGGAAGCACAGGCTCCTCCTGAGCGGATAGGGCTTCCTGCTACCACAGAATCCTGGAATGGCTTGTACTTGAAGCTTAGGCTTACCGATAAGTGGTGGTGGTACCAAGAAAATCATTACCGACGAAGATCAAGCATAGACAATAGAAGCGATCTCATCGGAAGGATGAGTCAGATTTACAACAGGTTTGGCGTCACCTACCTTTTTACAGATAATTTTGAAGTTACCTTTGGGCCTACCTTGGTATTCAATTTTGCGCCAGAACGAGGCAATCCCGAATATGTTGACAGTGTGGTTGAGCCTAGACTTTGGCATCAGTGGCTGTTTACCCAAGCCGTGGGCAGAGTAAAAGTCTTGCATCAGTTCAGGTTTGAGCATAGGTTTAAAAGGGATAATAATATCGGAGCGGAATTTCTGTACACCAACCGCTACAGGTATAAGTTTATGGCCTACATCCCTCTCAACAAACCTAGGATGGAAAATAAGACGTTTTTTATTTCTCCTTCCAATGAAATATTTTTTGAGACAGGAAGACATATAACAGATATCCTTGAAGAAAACCGGGTTTACACTGCAATTGGCTATACACTAAATAATTACATGTTTTTTGGAGGACATATGTGGACTTATGGGCCAACCAATACACCTGGAACCTATAGAAACAGGCACATCTTGAGACTAAACGTCATGTACACGATTGATTTCAGAGAAAGAAGAAGGCCAAGGGTAAGAGATTTTGCCTTTTAAGAAAATAGAAGATGAAAAAGATATTCTTTGTATTGCTGTTTTTGGTCAATTTGGCAACAACTTCCTTTGGACAATTGCAAGGGCAATTAAGAGGGATCCATGCATATGAACTTACTTCCCCTCGACACCTTTTCGGCATCAACTTCACAGGTGAATATTTTCCAGTTGATAGGTTTTCTGTAGCTCCGTCATTTACAGTTTTCACTCCTGCCCAAGGCAATGCAAGAGGTTTTGACCTGAATGCACGTTATTATTTTACTGAAAATGATGTACAGCTTTATGGAACGGCAGGTTATGGATATTTTGTCAGGCTAAGTGAAGAGACACCTGTCCAAAGGACTAGAATGAATGCCGTAAATATTGGACTCGGAGGTATGTTGAAGCTGCGGGATGAATTGGGCTTCAATCCCGAAGTCCGATATCAAACTGGTCAAAGGGATACCATTGTCTTCAAGTTGGGCTTTGTCTATTTCATCAATTAAAAGATTTTAGAATATTGTATTTAAATTTTTGATTTTTCAACATTTCAATAAGGATTTTCTATTGGAAGGGATTTGATCCATATTTGAGAAAACCAACTGACTTATGCAAACCAAACAAAATTCCCAGAACCAAATTTTTGTTTTCTACAACCTGGCAAAAGACAGCAAAGGAGTAGATAAAGGAACAACCCGAAGCACGCCTGGCAACAATGAAGGCGCCCGTCCTCCGAAGAAGGAGGAATATCCAGGCAATCAAGAGGAAAAGGAAGACGTGCAAGCTGAAAAAGTAGACAATGAGGAGAAAAGAAGAAATCAGGATTCCTAGTTAAGGATATCCTGATTTTTTTTTAGCCCATTGCCCCTTCCGCATGGTCCACTTGTTGACCGCTAATTGACAAATACCCTTTCATGCAATCTGCAGTCATGCAGCTATGTATAGGCAATATCCCCAAAAGATCTCCGATCTTAACATTTTCGATCAAATTAGAAGAGGCCTTAATAAGTCCATGTTCTTGGGAAATACTTTTCAAATAAGAACGCTCAGCCGGTATGGTCCATCCAGATTCATTCAAATAGACGACTTCTCCGAAGTTTTTACTTCCATCAGGCTCCAGCAATACATCCTTGGCAAGATGGACGCCACCACCATGTACCAGGATTTCTTTTTTGTCTCTTTGGATGTCTACCACTGGCACAGCTAAAGCTACGGCAACGTCCTCCATTTTGCAGCTGCCGAGAGCGACCTGCATCATATCGTAGAAAACAAAATTACCCGGCCCTAGCTGGTCAATGTCACCAAAATCCTCCATGACAGCACATCCAGGAGTATCTCCTGTACGGGTAATCAAATTGGGGTATTCCAATCTATACTTGTTTTTGAGCATCGATAGGGCTGCCCTTGTCTGGGCATAAATCGTAGAGATGTCTTTTTCATAATAGGTATGGCCAGCATGGATGTAGAAGCCTTTGAAATAGAGCATATTGGTACTTTTGGCTTTTCTCATGATTGCCTCAATTTTACCGAAGTCGCTTACAGGTACACCTGTTCTGCCATATCCAGCATCTATTTCTATAAAAAATCCCACAGGATTTGTAAGTGCATTGGCCAAGAATGCTGTCACTTCTTCATTGACCAACTGTACAGAAACAGTCTGAGTAGCTGCAAGCTTGTTGAGCGTGGTAGATTCAAGGGGATTAAATGGGAAAGCGATATGGATATTTGTCCAGCCATTTCCTGCAAAATATTTGGCCATTTTGATCGAAGAAACGGTAATTTCTGTAATGCCATAACTTTTGGCCCATTCACCTACGACGTGGGATTGGCCGGTTTTGAAGTGGGGGACCAACTGCTTGCCTTGCCATTTGGCTTTATCGGCCATGTTGCGGATGTTTCTTCGGCAGATGCTTTCATTTAAAAGTAAAGTAGGTGATGTGATTTTATCCAGAAAAGACATATTACTTATTTATGATTTGGGGCTTTAAAGTATGCAAATTCAGGGATTCTAAAAAAGAATTTGGCCACCGATTATCAAATTTTAGAATCTTCTAAAAGCTTTTTTAATAACTTGAATATTGATTGAGTCATTTGTAAAACCCAAAACCGAACCTATGAAATCGAGTATTGTCGGAAGTTTTTGTTTAGCTGCCATTGCCTTACTTGGCATCAATGCATGTAAAGAAAAAGCGCCTGAAGATTTGAGGATAAGGCAATTGGAACAAGCTGAAGTCAAAAGTATGGCAGAAACCATAGAGGCAATGGTAACTCCTGAACTTGCAGAAGGGCTGACATTGAAACTTTGGGCTGTGGACTCTTTGATTTATGACCCAATTTCTATCAATGTTGACAACGAAGGTACTTTGTATTATACCCGGACCAATAGGCAGAAAAACTCTGAATTTGACATTCGAGGACATCAGTCTTGGGAAATAGAATCGATCAAATTGCAAAGCATAGAGGACAAGCGTGCCTTTTTGAGGAAAGAACTGTCTCCTGAAAGATCCGAGCACAATACCTGGCTCAAAGACCTCAACGGTGATGGATCTCATGATTGGCGTGACATGCTTGTTCAAAAAGAACAGATTTATAGGGTCCGGGATACCGATGGGGATGGGCTCGCTGATTTTTCTCAGGTCATGGTCGAAGACTTCAATGAAGAAGTCACAGACGTGGCAGGGGCTGTCTTGATGCATGAAGGCGACCTTTTTGTAGGTGCTGGTCCAGACATGTGGAGGTTGAAAGACAAAAATGGTGACGGCCTGATGGATGAAAAAACCTCTATTTCCCATGGATATGTGCTTCATATCGGCTTTGGTGCACATGGCATGTCCGGTGCCACTGTAGGTCCTGATGGCAGGATATATTGGGGTGTAGGAGATGTTGGGTTTAATGGCAAAGACAAAGAAGGAAATGAGTGGAAATATCCCAATAGAGGTGTTGTAGTGCGTTCAAATCCCGATGGATCCGATTTTGAGGTATTTGCCATGGGGGTACGTAACACGCATGAATTTGTTTTTGATGAATATAACAACCTGATATCTGTCGACAATGACGGGGATCATAGGGGAGAGAGCGAAAGATTGGTATATCTGGTCAATGGTTCAGATACCGGTTGGAGGATCAACTGGCAGTTTGGCAAATACCGAGATCCGGACAACAATACCTATAAAGTGTGGATGGACGAAAAACTGTATACTCCCAGACATGAGGGGCAGGCTGCTTACATCACACCCTGTATCATCAATTATGTCAATGGTCCAACAGGAATGGTTTATAATCCTGGAACGGCACTTAGTCCAAAATGGAAGAACACCTTTTTCGTTGTGGAATTTGTAGGTAATCCTGCCAGATCCGGTATCCATGCTTTCAAATTGAAGCAAAGCGGTGCTTCTTTTGAACTTCAGGAAACGCAAAAAATCCTTGGAGGCATCTTACCTACTGGGCTGGATTGGGCACCGGACGGATCCCTGATGGTTGCGGATTGGATCAATGGCTGGGGCACCAAAAATTTCGGAAGAGTTTGGAAGCTTGACGATCAAGCAGGAGCAGCCTCTGCTATCCGACTGGAAACACAGCGTCTGCTAAGTCAGGATGTCAAAAAACTTGGAGAAGATGAACTTGAAAAACAACTTCTTCATGAAGACCTTAGGGTAAGGAGGCTTGCACAATTTGAACTCGCCAAAAGAGGTGATAAGGGAGCTAAGGTTTTTGAAAGAGTAATGAGCCAAAAGCAAAACCAATTGGCGAGGATAAATGCAATTGTCGGGACAAGTCAACTGGCAAGAACTTCAAATAAGGCTTATGCAAAAGCCATCATTCCCTTGCTTAAAGATGAAGACCCCGAAATCAGGGCACAGGCCGCAAAATGGCTTGGTGACATCAAATACAAAGAGGCAGGGGAGTTCATGTTGGCATTGTTGGTCGATGAATATCCTAGAGCAAGGTTTTTTGGAGCAGAAGCATTGGGAAGAGTAGGGTATACACCTGCAACCCCTTCCCTCATAGCACTTTTGGATAAAAATGATGACAAAGATGCCTATATCAGACATGCTGCTTCCTTGGCTTTGGCACGATTCAATGATCCAGGACCTTTGGTAGAACTGTCCAATCATTATAGCAATGCTGTCCGATTAGGTGCAGTTTTGGCATTGAGAAGAATGGCTGATCCAGGGATTGCTGCATTTTTAAATGATCAAAATGAATACATCCTGACAGAAGTAGCCCGGGCGATCAATGATGATTTCTCGATTGAACCAGCTTTGCCAGCCTTGGGCGAGCTTTTGGCGACTACCAAATTCACAAATGAAGCACTGATCCGTAGAGCAATCAATGCCAATTTGCGTGTGGGTACTGAAAAATCAATGCAACTTCTGATCAGCTACATTCAGCAGCCAACAGCTCCCGCAGCAATGAGACAAGAAGCCATAGATGCCCTAAGTACATGGACTAAGCCCTCAGTCTTAGATAGGGTAGATGGCAGGTATAGAGGAGAGATTACTAGGGAAGGCAACCTGGTCAGACAGGCTGCTTCTAGGCCTTTGATCGAATTGTTGGCAAATAGGGAAGAGGGTTTGAGACTAAGTGCTGCCAAGGCTCTGGGTAAACTCGGTATTGCCGAAGGTTCAGAGCCACTTCTAGCTGTTCTGCGCAAAGACGCTTCTCCAGAAGTGAAAGTTGCAGCCATTCAGTCTTTGGCTAAAATGGAAGCTTCAAATACTGCTACTGCAATTGAAGTAGCCTTGGGTGACAGGGAAAAATCCGTAAGGGTAGCAGGTTTAGACCTTCTGGAGCAGTTGAAAGTGGACAATGAGTTGAAGGTAAAACTTTTAGCAGATGTCATTGACAAGCGTACTACGGAGGAGAAGCAAGCTGCAATCATGGCCCTTAGCAGATTACCTGTGGCCAATACACAAGCCACTTTCGTCAACCTGCTTGGGAAAATGGAGAAAAACCAATTGCAACAGGAGGTGCTGCTCGAGCTGATTGAAGCGGTAGAAGGCACAGGTGAGCAGGCACTTAAAGAAAAACTTGCAAGCAATCAGCAAAAACTATGGGCAGGCAATGAGACTGCTTCTTATCAAAGCAGCCTCAATGGAGGAGATGTGGTCAAAGGTAGGTCAATTTTCTTCCAATCTCAGGTGGGGCAATGTATGCGGTGTCATGCCTTTGGGGACATGGGAGGAAATGTAGGCCCTGCTTTGGATGGCATTGCAGCCAAATTGAGCAGACAAGAGATTTTAGAATCCTTAATTGATCCAAGCAAACGCATCGCTCCCGGTTTTGGATTGGTGAGCTTAAAGCTAGATAACGGACAACAAGTCAATGGTACACTTGCCAAAGAAACTGGGAATGAGCTATTGGTAAGACAGGGAGCCAAGCCTGATACGGTGATAAAAAAATCCAATATTGCAGAAAGGAAGGATGCCCCCTCCAGTATGCCAGATATGAAACAGCTGCTTAGCAGGAGGGAAATCCGGGACTTGGTTAGCTACTTAGCCACCTTGAAAGAGGAAGAATGATCCGGGTGATGCTATGGGTTTTGGGCACTATTGTAGTGCTTCTCGTTGGTGGAACCGTGATCTTGGTTTTTTGGGCTAAATCCAAGCTCCACAATTCGGAGATTGAAGTCAAGAACAGCTTAGTAGAGGAAGGGAAGCGGGCCAAGTTTATGACCTTTTTTGCCCATCCTGATGATGAAGTTGCCTGTGGGGGTACGTTGTTGCAATTAAGGGATGCAGGACATGAACTTGTAATGGTTTGTCTTACAAAGGGGGAGGCAGGTCCAACAGGAGGTTTGGTAAGTCAGGATCAGCTGGGAGAGACTAGAGCCAAGGAACTTCAGGCAGTTGCGGATTTGCTGGGCGCCAAGAAGCTGGAACTACTGGATTTTCCTGATAGTGGCATGAAAGGAGTAGATCCGGAGATCTTGAAAGCTATTGCCAAGGAGATGATTCTCCGACATAGGCCAGATTATGTCATTAGCTATGACAGCAGGGTAGGACTGTATGGTCATCCGGATCATGTAGCGGTATCAAAGGCAATGGAAGAGGTTTTTTTTGAAAATAAAGAGAATCCTGATTTTCCAGTTAAACAGTTATTTCAGCTATCCCTTTCCCCAAAGCAGATACAGGTTGCCCTTCAGATTGCGCCAGGTTTTCAGCGCAACTATCCCAAGTCGGGTCCAGGGCTTCCGACACCTGACTTTGCGGTACGCACCACACCTTATTTTGGGCAGGTCAAGCAAATGATGGCTGCCCATGCCACACAGCAGCAGGTATTTCGGGATTTACTTCCTTATCATGAACAGATCCCGGAATTCTTATATGCAAGGGTTTTTGATCGGGAATATTTCTGGGCTGTTAGGTAAATACCATCAAGAGAATAATCAGAAACCAGTGCTAGAATGATTAGCCTTTGGTTTTTTAAAATTACCGACACTAAAAAAAAACAGGCTGTCTCTACCAAGAGACAGCCTGTTTTGGATAAAGGTGGTAGATCTTAATTCAGGAACTCATCAAATGTGATGGAAACAAAATAAGTTGTTCCGATTGTTGGGTTACCCCAAGCTTGTTGGAAGCCTTTGTTGAAAAGGTTAGAGCCACCCATTTTGATAATGGACTTAATGCTTTTTACTTTATAGCTTACTTGTGCATCAAGATTGCTGAAAGCAGGCATTACAGAAAGTCCGGCAGTAGATACAGCAGGGCCAACAAATGATGATTGCCATACAAATTCATCCTGCCATCTCCATGCAACAGCAAAGCCTAGGTTTTTGACGACTTGTCTGTTGGCAAAGGTTACATTCGTTCTGTATTCAGGTGTGTTGAAAGCAGGTTGGAATCCATCCAGTTCCTCAATATTGCTGAGTCTGTTGTAGGATACGTTACCTCCAATGGTGTAACCTTTTGGCAATTGATAGTCCATTCCCAAAGCCCATCCGTAAGATTTGATAATTTCAGTCCTGTTTACAGGCATAGAGAATACATTTCTGGTATTGGCACTTAGAAGATTAAGACCAGTTACTGATCCGATACTTGTACCCGGATTAGCATCTTGGATGAGCACTTGTCCTCCGATAAAGTTTTCAAACCTGTTGTAGTAATAGTAACCATCGATGAAGAGTTTGTTGGCAATTAAGCTTTTATAGCCAAATTCATATGATTTAACCGTTTCAGGTTTGAACTGTGAAGTCTGATATGGAGTCTTCTTGTCCTGATTGGCTTGGGCTGCTACAACTGGTACCAACTGGGGAGCTAAAGCTGCTACAGCTGCTTGAATTACAGCTGGGTCATTTGGAATCTGGCCGGCTTGAACTTGTTGCGTTACGATTCCAATAGCTTGTTGAACAGCTGCTTGTTGAATGGCGGGCTGTTGAGCTGAGGCTTGAACTGCCCCGCCAAAGTTTTGAACTGTCTGTAAGCTGTATACAGGGTTGGTGTTGAAGTTGTAAAGGTTCCTGAACAATGGCAATCCACCAATCAGTCTGGCTTGTGGAGTTTGTAGGTTGATGTATTGGTCTTGAGTTGTTGGGATTCTGAATCCTGTTTGATAGGAAGCACGGAAATTGTGTTTGCCGGCAGTATACACACCGGATACCCTTGGAGACCACTGTCCTTCAAAATTTTCGTTTTTGTCGTATCTGACAGAAGCAGTGATCCTTAGTCTTTCGTCAAAGATTGATTTAGCACCTTGCACATAGCCACCGAATTCGTTAATGGTGAATTCATCTCCATTTTCTCTAGTAGCAAACAGCGTACCTTCAGAATTCAACTGGTATGTCCTGAAATTGGCTCCTGCAATAAAGTCTGCGAATTTGATTTCTTTGAAGGTATAGGAACCTTCATAGTGGTAGAGGTTTGTTTTATCCACAAATCTTGCCCCGATTCTTCTTGGAGGTGCCAAGAATGTACCTGGTATTGGTCGAGATGTAATCTCTGCTTTAGCTTGGTTGAACTGTGGTGATCCAGGTAGGAAACGGTCTCTGTCAGCAAAAGCCCTTGCTGCGCCATGTGCTGCATCTGCTGCAAGTCCACCACTTCGCGCCTGAACGAAAGCTCCGACATACTCCCCATACCACTGTTCACTGGATTTCCAAGCCTCATTGATCCCATTGGCCAAGATACCCACAGCATATGCATCGCCTGATCTTTCTTGTGTGGTGTAAGCCCGGACAAACCAATTTGCACCTCTTAATTCTGCCTTATACTGACCTAAACTAAAGTTGGCAATAGAATACCTATCTGCTCCTGTATAAACCGTTGTGCCAAATCCTTGATTACCTTGTAATACAGCTTCAATTTTATCAGTCACTCTCCAGTGTAAAGCGGCATTGAATTTCATTGACTTTGCGCCATAATCTGCAAGATCTCTTTCTGCATAACCAGTTCTGCTCACGGCTACGTTAGGAATAAGTGCAAAAGCAGGAGCAGGCAACAATCCTTGGTTGATCATACTTTGTGCCACTGTTTGCATATTGTTGGCACTTTCATCACCATAGATATTGACTCCGTTATAGCCTGGGTTATTGGCTCTGTTGCCAGTTGCAGGATTGAAATTATTCAGCAAGGACTGATCCCTGGCATCGTTTGCTTGCCAGTCATCTGCTCTTAAAATATTGACATTTACTTTCAACGCAACCCTGTCGCTGAAGGCAGTGGCATAGCGTGCTGCAAAATCATAAAATCCAGTAGAAGGTGTGGTTCTCTGACGCTCGTTCATGATACCTGTTTTCATTTGGGCAGAGAAACCTTGGTATTGGAATGGGTTTTTGCTGTTCATCAATAGGATGCCGTTGATTGCATTGGGACCATAAAGCGCAGAAGCGGCACCAGGAAGCAACTCTAAACTTTCCAGATCAAGTTCGGAAATACCTGCAATGTTACCAACAGAGAAGTTTAGTCCCGGGGCTTGGTTGTCCATCCCGTCAATCATTTGTACTGTCCTTACGTTGCCATTTGCATTGAAACCTCTGGTGTTGAATGACTGGAAAGTGACGGACTGGGTTGACATTTCAACTCCTTTCATATTTTTCAATCCCTCATAGAAATTAGCCTGAGGAGCCTCTCTGATGGAAATGATGTCCATTCTTTCTACGGTAACGGGTGATTTCAGTACATTTTCCTCAACCCTAGAGGCGGAAACTACGACTTCTTGACCTAAAATGGAAGTCTCTGCCAAGGTTACTTGAAGGTTACTTACGTTACTTTCAGTGATGTCAACTTCTTTGCTGGAAAAGCCAACCATAGAAAAAACAAGTGTAAGAGGTGGCTCTTGATTAACTTTTAAGGAGAAATTTCCGCTTAAATCTGTAATTGTACCGATCACTCTACCTTTGACGACAATGTTCACGCCCACAAGTGTTTCTTTGGACCTTTCCTCAGTGACCTTGCCAGAAATTGTCGTGGTCTGTGCGAAAGCATGCGTCATGCTTAAGGAAACTATTGCGCAGAGTAAGAAAACTGAGCGCCAAATACAATGGGTAAATTTGTGCATAGATTATTTGGGTTATTGGTTTTAAAACAGATAACTGAGGTGAAGCAAGAATTTTTTTAGGAAATTTAACTGAAAATCCGAATTTTCAGAACGCTTGTTCAAAAATAATTGTATTTATTCAAGGTGTAAAGGCTGAATAAAGAAACTCAAAGGATGTCTGAGAATAATAAGGGGTAAAAAGTAAATATGGGAATGGACCTCAGGGAAAACATATAAGGGATATGAAAAAAGCCCTAGCGGTTTGCTAAGGCTTAAAATTATTTAGAAGAATTTTTCTTGTTTTCTTCATTGACATGGGTGACAAGTCTGTCGCAGAGTTCTTTCATCTCCTCAGCCATGTATTCATCACCGGTACTGTTGAGGATGGTCTGTGACATTCCTCCGAGTATATCTATATAGAACCTTTTCATTTCCACTACGGACATGTCTTCAGTCCACAGATCTATCCGAAGGGTACTGTGGTTTAGGCTATCCCAGACGTTCAAGCTTATGCTCCTTGTGGACTCTTCGCCCTCTCCCTCTTTGTCTGATGCATCCCAGGTGATAGTCTTCGGTAGGTTTTTATCATCTAAAGTGACCAAAAACTTGATCTCTGAATTTTTCATAGTTGATTTTTCATGTTTGCGCTGCAAAATTATGAATAGCGGACAGAAGCACAAGCTTTTACTTAAGCTTCTTCCAAATCCCTTAAAACTGCATCTCAGGAATTTCTCCCTTGATAATCAGTTTACCTTCTGTTTTTGAGGCAATTTCCTCAACAGACACCCCAGGAGCTCTTTCTAGTAGCAAGAATCCTCCTTCAGGAAGGACTTCCAATACCGCAAGATCTGATACAATTTTCTTCACACATCTGATTCCTGTGAGTGGCAGTGTACAGGATTTGAGCAGCTTGGACTGTCCGTCCTTGCTGCAATGCTGCATGGCGACGATGATGTTGTCAGCAGTAGCCACAAGATCCATTGCACCACCCATTCCTTTGACCATTTTTCCAGGGATTTTCCAGTTGGCAATGTCACCATTTTCAGAAACCTCCATGGCCCCCAATATGGTTAGGTGAACATGGCCTCCTCTGATCATGGCAAAAGAATCTGCTGAGCTAAACAAGGCTGATCCTTTGACCATTGTGATGGTCTGCTTGCCTGCATTAATCAGATCTGGGTCTATCTGTTCTTCAGTAGGGAAGGGGCCGATTCCTAATAAGCCGTTTTCACTCTGTAGTACCACTTCCAAATCGTCCGGAATATAGTTTGCAACTAAAGTGGGGATACCTATTCCTAAATTGATGTACTGCCCGGATTTTACCTCTCTGGCAATTCTATGTGCTATTTGGTTTTTATCAAGCATGTTTTTTTGCAGTTGAAGAAGTTTTAAGCACGCCTCACAGTCCTTTGTTCTATTCTTTTTTCATAGCCTACGCCCTGAAAAATCCGCTGTACATAAATCCCAGGGGTATGGATTTGATTTGGGTCAAGCTCTCCAGCTGGGACAAGTTCCTCTACTTCTGCTATGGTAATTTTTCCTGCAGTAGCCATTACCGGATTGAAATTCCTTGCAGTACCTTTATAGATCAGGTTGCCTGCTGTATCTCCTTTCCAAGCTTTGACAAAAGCAAAATCTGCTTTAAGCCACCTTTCCAATAAGTAGAGCTTACCGTCAAATTCACGCATTTCTTTTCCATTAGCTACCTCTGTACCTACCCCAGCAGGGGTAAAAAAAGCTGGAATTCCTGCTCCACCTGCCCGGACCCTTTCGGCCAGTGTGCCTTGTGGAATCAATTCGACCTCAAGCTCGCCACTGAGCAATTGCCTTTCAAACTCCGCATTTTCGCCAACGTAGCTAGAAATCATTTTTTTGACCATTTTCTTCTGCAGCATCAGGCCTATACCAAAATCATCCACCCCGGCATTGTTGGAGATGCATGTAAGACCGTGGAGGTCCATTTGCAATAAGGCCTTGAGACAATTCTCGGGTATCCCCGAAAGCCCAAACCCTCCAAACATCAGCACGGCATTGGACACTACATCTTTTACTGCTTCTGTTGCGTTTGGTACTACTTTGTTGATCATGAGTTATTTCAGGTTTATTTTACAAAGTACCTGATATGGCTTTAGAAGCTGCTATTTTATCGCTTTCCAGCTGCTTTTTCAGCGCATCAAGGTTATTGAATTTCATTTCAGGCCTAAGGTAGTCCAATAGGTGGACTGTGATCCTTTTGTCATATAAGTCTCCATTGAAATCAAAAAGATGGACTTCTATGGTTCTGCTGTTTCCATTTACGGTAGGACGCACGCCGATGTTGAGCATCCCATTGTATCGCTGTCCTTCTACGGTCACTCTTACGGCATACACACCGTCGCTAGGGATCAGTTTATAATCGTGAGGGATATGGATATTGGCGGTAGGAAATCCTATAGATCTTCCTAGCTGCTGTCCTTTGATGATGATGCCGTTGAGTTCATAGGGCCTGCCTAGATATTCATGTGCTGTTCTTACTTGGCCATCTTCCAAAGCTTTCCTGATTTTAGAACTTGAGATGCCTACATCATCGATGTCCTCACGTGGAATTTCCTCAAGAGCAAATCCAAACTTGTCCTGGTTCGCTTCCAGATAAGCAAATCCACCTTCTCTGTTTTTGCCAAATCGGTGGTCATAACCTATGACTAGTTTGCGGGTCTGTATCTTGTCGACGATGATCTGCTGAATAAAAGCGGCAGAACTCATTTCAGAAAACTCTTTAGTAAAAGGAATAGTCAAGAGGTGGTCTACTCCGAATTCACGAAGCTGCTTTGTTTTTTCTTCAAATGTGCTCAGAAGACGGAGATTGTGTTCGTCAGGATAAAGAACCAATCTTGGGTGTGGCCAATAGGTGATCAATACTGTTTCTCCTTTTACTTGATCAGCGATCTCACGAATTCTTTTAAGAATTTTCTGATGCCCAAGATGAACACCGTCAAACGTGCCGCTTGTCACCACGGGATTGGGGACATGTCCAAAATCTTCTATGCCTTCATAGATTTTCATCTGCTCGGTTTTTGATTTTTTCAATCAATTCAGGAAGTTGTTCGGCTGCTGTTATATTGAAGTTCCCAATCCGTGTCCGTCTCAAGGAGCCAAGATAGGCGCCTACACCCAGTTCTTGTCCAAAGTCTCTTGCCAAACTTCTGATGTATGTTCCCTTAGAACAGACTATACGGAATTCAACAATAGGAGATGTGAATGAGGTAATTTCAAACTCGCTTACGGTAACTGGCCGGGCTTCCATTTTCACCTCTATGCCTTTTCTCGCAGATTCATATACCCTTTTGCCATCCACTTTGATGGCGGAATGCATGGGAGGTACCTGAAGAATATCGCCGGTAAAAGGCGCAGTAGCCGCCTGAACTGCTTCTAAGGTGATATGAGATGGGTCTGCTACAGGTATGACAGGCTTTTCAAGATCGAAGCTTTCGGTGGTAGCACCTAGCACAAAAGTTCCGGTATATTCTTTTTCCTGAGCCATAAAAGTCTCTATCTGCTTGGTCATTTTTCCTGCACAGACGATAAGAAGGCCTGTGGCCAAAGGATCCAAGGTGCCGGCATGGCCAACTTTCTTGATTCTGAGAGCATTCCTAACCTTTTTGACCACATCAAAAGAAGTCCATGTCAAAGGTTTGTCAATCAAAAATACTTCTCCGTATGGGGTCTCCTGCATCTCAATAATAATATCCAATTCCAATAGCCAAAATACCAACAATGGTACAATAGATGGCAAAATAAACGAGCTTACTTCTTCTTACCAGCATGATCATCCAGGTACAAGCAAAGTAGCCCGAAACAAAAGCGGCAACAAAGCCAGCGGCTAAATAGCCAAAGCTTTCCGAATTATAAGCCAATGCCCCATCCAAAATGTCTTTGGCAATTTTACCGACGATAAGTGGCACAACCATCAAAAAGGAAAACCTTGCTGCTTTGCCTTTGTCTATTCCTAATAACACAGAGGTTGAAATTGTTGCTCCTGAACGTGAAATTCCTGGTAGCATGGCGATGGCCTGTGCTAAGCCTATAATGACGGAATCTCTGAAGCTGACGCCTTTACCGGTATCCTTTGCTTTGTCTGCCAGATACAAAAGCAGCGCAGTGATGAGAAGCATAAAGCCTACGAAGACCACTTGTCCGCCAAATAGCATTTCCAGCTGCTCCTCAAAAAAAAGCCCCACAATTACTGCAGGAATCATAGAAAGAATAATCTTGGCTGAAAACTGGGTTTCTTCATTCCATTGAAACTTAAATAAACCACCCAAAATTTCTGCTATATCTTTTCTAAAAACCAAAATGGTGGCTAAGGCAGTGGCAAAGTGAAGCACAACTGTAAACATCAGGCTTTCCTCAGGCAATCGGTCTCCACCAAGGATGGCAGCCCCTAATTCAAGATGTCCACTTGACGATACAGGCAAAAACTCGGTCAGTCCTTGGATGATTCCAAGGATAATCGCATCTATGATTTCCATAAAATTTACTTGTGTTCTGATTTATAAAATATTGCGTAAAATTCAAAAATAAAGCCTGCCAGCGTAATGATGGGGCCTAAGGTTAAACCCAAAAATCCAAAACCGTGTGGTTCCTGATCCAATCCAATGATGATAAAACCAAGTACAATAATTCCAATCCCGATTAACATCAGGACATAATTTTTTTTGGTAAATGGAAAGTGCGTGTTAGCCATGATCAGTAAAGTTCGTCAAGTGACATGTTTAGGTATTTGTTGACAGCCTGTAGCGTGCTGAAGACTGACAATAAAGCGCCTGTCAAAATCAATCCGCCGAAAAGGTAATACAGGAGCTCATAGTCCTGGAGCAAGGCAAACCCGTCAATGTTAGCCTTTGTGTATTCTATTATCGCAAATAAAATGCCTGAGGCGAGAAGACCCGCCAAGATCCCAAAGAAAAACGCCCTACTTAAGAAGGGACCTCTAATAAAACTTCTTGTAGCACCAACAAGTTGCATGCTTCGGATCAAAAACCTTTGGGAAAAAAGCGCAAGCCTTATGGTGTTGTTTATCAACATAATGACAGTTATGATTAATATCAGGATAAACCCGCCCATTACTAAGGTTACTTTCATTAGGTTCTGATTGATGGAATCTACTAGATCTGACATGTAAGTCACCTCGAATATTCCGTTCATTCCCTTTATTTCTTCTACTATTTCCTCTATTTTTTCGGCTGTCTGATAGGACTCTTCTATCGCAATATTGTAGCTGTCCCGCAGTGGATTGTCATCCAGAAATCTCGCAAAATCCTCTCCTGTGCTTTCTGTAAAGGTTTTGGCTGCTTCTTCCTGTGAAATAAACCGTATTTCAGCCTTGCCGTTTTTTTGCAGGATATAGGGTTTGCCTTGCAAAGCTTTTCCAATCTGTGCTTTTTCTGCTTCTGAAATGTTCTTGTTCAGAAAAATCTGAACCTCGATATTTTCACGGATTATCCTGGTAAGGGATTTGGCCTGAATTACAATTACACCAAAAAGTCCAACAATGAATAAAGACAAGGTTGTGCTGAACAATACCGATACGAATTTGAATCTTCCCAGTTTCGCTTTTTTCCTTGGATATTTTTTCATGTTATATTACGCAATGGCTCAAAATTAAACAGGTATCCTTTCTAAACCAATCTTATGCATCTAAATTGACAGGAATAACTTTGCTTCCTGCAATGGCATAGACCTTGTCCTTTTTTGTACAAGTCATATTGACCAACCCCGTAAACCTCCCGTAAGCGGGCAGTATCAGCTGACTACCGCAGCAATAAAAGCAGGGGAGCATCAGCTGTTGTCTGGCATTCCCGCGGAGCCTTATCCCTGGATGGATGTGTCCACAGCAATTGAGCAAGCCTTCAGGCACATTATCCATTGGCTCATGAGTGAGCAGGAGCAGCCCCACTTGATAGCTTTCTTCGTGGATGGTCCATTTGCTTGAACGGTAAATTGAAGCTGGAAGTATATCGTGGTTGCCTTTGACTAAATGAATGGTGACTTTCCCCTCCAGTCGGTCAAGTGAATTTTCTAAATCTACCCAGCTGCTGTTGTAGTCAGAATGGAAAAGGTCACCTAAGAAAACAAGTTGGCAGGCACCTGTTCGGTCTACGAGGCTTAGGATTTTTGCCAAATCTTCTGCATGCAGGTCCTCAGGTACTGGAATACCTGCTTTTCTGAAATGTGCCGCTTTTCCAAAATGTGGATCAGCAATTAGCAACATTTGGTAATCGGGAATAAAAATAGCTTTTTCGGGAAGCATTAGCAGGGACAAACCTTGCCAATAAAAAGTACAGATCGATTCTTGGTGAAGTTCAAGCATACTGGAATATCCTTTCGGAAGAAATTGCGTTAGCAATTAGAGTCTACCTAAAACGACGCCTTCAGTTGGAATTTAAGTAGAGATTGATGTTTTTTAGAAGTGCAATTTACTTACAAATTATGATTCATATGAAAAAAACTGCTCAATTAGGATTATTTGTGATTTTCCTTATGGTGTTCCAAACTGGTTTTGCCCAGGAAGGAGATGCCATCGTAGGCAAGTGGTACAATACCGAAAAAGATGCCCAAGTGGAAATTTTCAAGGAAGGGAATAAATATGCCGGTAAAATAGTATGGCTGCAGGAGCCTACAGAAAACGGTAAGCCAAAAGTTGACAAAAATAACAGCGACCAAAGTAAAAGAAGCAGGCCTATAATGGGCATGCGGTTGCTAAATGGGTTTGAATATAAAGGTGGTACATGGGAAAATGGAACCATTTATGATCCGAAAAATGGCAAAACATATTCCTGTACCATCAAGAAAAAGGACAGCAATACGTTGGAGGTTCGTGGATATGTAGGGATTTCCCTCATCGGAAGAACGGTAGAGTGGACTAAAGTGCCTTAACAGGTGGCTGTGACAGCATTTAAAATGGCTGCCTTTTATCAAAAGCAGCCAATTATTTTATTTAGTTATTACCTGATCAACTAAGCCATTTTTCCACATCCTCTTTGGTAGGATTGGCCACTTCAAGCTTGAGTTTTTTTCTTCTGCCACATACATCATTGAAGAGCTTGTTGGCATCCATTCCTTTCAGTTGGTCCAGACTATGGATGTTCAGGTCCCTGATGACTGGAATCAGGGCACCGGGAATGCCTAAGGCAATAAAATCCTCGTCAGTGGCAACTTTCGTCTTCTTCTCGGGTCTCATTTGAGGGAAGAATAATACTTCCTGAATGGTAGATTTATTGGTCAGCAACATGGTCAATCGATCAATGCCAATGCCAAGTCCTGAAGTTGGCGGCATGCCATATTCCAGCGCTCGGATAAAGTCCTCATCCATTGCCATGGCTTCGTCATCACCTCTTGCTGCAAGCTTCAACTGATCTTCAAAACGCTCTCTCTGTACAATAGGGTCATTAAGTTCAGAGTACGCATTGGCGATTTCCTTGCCATTGACAAACAATTCAAAACGTTCTACCAAGCCTTCTTCTGTACGGTGTTTTTTGGCCAATGGGGTCATTTCAACAGGGTAGTCCGTGATATAGGTTGGCTGTATCAAATGTGCCTCTACCTTAGCTCCGAAGATCTCGTCGATCAACTTGCCTTTGCCCATGCTTTCATCCACAGCTATACCCATGTCTTTACAGACTTGTCTCAATCCGGCTTCATCATGTTTGCTCACATCTACACCGGCATATTCCTTAATGGAATCCATCATGGTCAGCCTTCTGTAAGGTCCTGCAAAATTGATCTCCTTGTCGCCGACTTGCACGACAGCGGTGCCATGGATACTTTCGGTCACTTGCTCGATCAGTTCTTCCACCATCTCCATCATCCAGATGTAGTCTTTGTAGGCTACATAGATTTCCATGGAAGTGAATTCAGGGTTATGGGTTCTGTCCATACCTTCATTCCTAAACATTTTCCCGAATTCATATACACCATCAAACCCACCAACAATCAGTCTTTTCAGGTACAGTTCGTTGGCGATCCTGAGGTAAAGGGGCATGTCTAGGGTGTTGTGATGTGTCTGGAAAGGACGGGCAGCAGCACCTCCATGCACCTGTTGAAGGATGGGGGTCTCCACTTCAAGCCAACCATGATCATCGAAGTATCTTCTCATGCTGGAAATGATCTTGGAGCGGGTAATGAACACCTGTTTTACTTCAGGATTTACCGTTAAGTCTACATAGCGCTGTCTGTAGCGCAGTTCAGGATCGGTAAAGCCATCATATACGTTGCCTTCTTCATCCCGCTTCACCACTGGAAGTGGCTTAAGTGATTTAGAAAGGATTTTCAATTCGGTCACATGGAGTGATATTTCACCCGTCTGTGTGGTGAAAATATATCCTTTAAGCCCAACATAATCCCCGATGCCAAGTAACTTTTTGAAAACAGTATTGTAAAGGGTTTTGTCCTCGCCTGGTGCAATGTCATCTCTTCTGACATAAATCTGTAGCCTACCTGTCGCATCCTGAATTTCGGCAAATGATGCTGAACCCATGATCCTGCGGCTCATCAGCCTACCGGCAATAGAAATATCTTTGTAATCAGTCTTTCTGTTTTCGTAGTTTTTATGAATGTCCTCAGCTGTGACATTGATGTGAAAAGATTCTGCAGGATAGGGATCGATGCCTAACCTGATGAGTTCTTCACGGTCTTTTCTTCTTTCTAATTCCTGATCGCTTAATATTTCCATTTTTTTATATTGTATGCGTGCTTATTTGGATTGGCTTTTTCTTCTTGCCATTTCTTTACTGATAAGATCAAATTCCCTTGAGCTTTGGCCTGCTACTGAAGTGTTTTCTTCAGCCCTTCTTGAGAGATAAGGCATGACTTTTTCCACTGGGCCATAAGGTACATATTTGACGACATTGTATCCTGCATCGGCAAGGTTGAACGAGATGTTGTCACTCATGCCATACAGCTGCGCAAAATAAACCCTGTCATCCGTGGGAGAGATCCCGTGTTGGGAGATGAGTTCAGTGAGCAGCCTGTTGCTCTGTTCGTTGTGGGAGCCAGATACCAGTCCGATTGACTTGATGTTCTGAACACAGTAAGTCAATGCTGCATCATAATCCCGATCTGCAGCCTGCTTGTTGGGCTGTATGGGGCTAGGATAGTTTTTCCTTGCAGCACGGTCTCTTTCTTTTTCCATATAGGCTCCACGGACTAGTTTGGCTCCAAGCAGGTATCCTTTTTCCAATGCAACATCATGTGCGCGTTTTAGGCGCTTCAACATATCATGCCTGTACATCTGATAGGTATTGTACACAATACATGTTTCTTTGTTGTACTTAACCATTGCTTCATAAGCCATCTGATCAATCACATCCTGAAACCATGACTCTTCTGCATCAATCATAATTTTGGTGCCCGCATCATGAGCAGCTTTACACAGCTGATCTACCCTGTCCTTCAGTTTGTCGAATGCATAAGATTCTAATTCCGATAGTTTCTTTTTGCTTTGGACCTTTGTCATGATTCTGAAATCCCCCAAGCCCGTGACTTTAAATACCGCAAAAGGGATATTCCGGTCACCTGCTGATCTATGGATGGTCCTGAGGATTTCATTTTTGGTAGCCTCATAACTTTCTTCATCACCTTTGCCTTCTACAGAATAATCCAGGATTGAGTGGATGTTATATTCAGCTAATCGATCAACTGACTTTTGACAGTCCTCAATGTCCTCGCCGCCGCAAAAATGACCAAACATGGTTTTTTTCATGATGCCTTTAATGGGCAGCTTCATGGCAAAGGCAAAATTAGCCAGTTTCGTCCCTAATTTCACCACGGTATTGTTATTGATCGTGGCAAATATCAAGTACATTTTCCGCAGTTCAGCATTGGATTTTGACGCAAATGCTACTTCTAAATTTTCAAAAGATATATTGGGTTTAACTGGCATAAAGCTTAAATCAAGGTGCAAATATATCAAAAAAACTCTATGTGAAGTAGGGAATTGGAGTATCCGGTTTAGTATCGAGTATGGAGTATCTAGAAACAAGAATCTAGAAACAAGAAACAAGAATCAAGAATTTATACCTTGTACGAGGTGCCATGTAACAGGCGGTAATTGTAATGATGCCTCCAACACCCCATATACCATATACCACATACCACATACCCCACACCACATACCCC
>DAIPZN010000074.1:0-22412 GCA_036782195.1 Cyclobacteriaceae bacterium
GATGATTTCTATCATATAGAATTCAGATTTAAGCTAAAAAAAACACGATTATGAGTATCAGTATTAACAACAATTATATAGAAAATTATGCTGCCGAATTTACGAACAAGATCAGTTCGGAATATTTCGGCCAGAAAAAATACATGACAGGTCAGGATATTATCCACCTGACACCAAGTGTTCAAGTGAATTTTTTTATCATCAAGTCACTTTTTGAAGCTTGGCAGTCAGAACTTGAAAAATTAAAGAGCAATCCTTATTTCGATTACAGAGACAATGCTGTGCATGAAGCACTCAAGGATTTTATGAATGTACTCTCACGAAGCATCAAAATAGAACGCCCGAATTTTGACCCTCTGTTGAAAAGTGCTGTAATCAATGCCATACACCTTTCTATCGATCCCGTTGGATACTATGCAGAAGAATTCCACAAGGTACCTGAGGCTCAGCTCAACTCGTATTTAAAGGAGAATAAAAAATATTACAAATGGCACACGACCCTTATCCTTAACCTTATCGACAGGGCAGGGATAGCGCAGTCTCAAGAGGCATTCCTGAAAGCACTTGAGAACAACTACGAACAACAGAAAACCATACTTCAGGATGCTGACACCTTGCTTCAAAGTCTGAATCAAGTACTGGAACTGGATATGTCCAAGCTGATGGTGGAAGACATACAGCAACCTTCCGAAACACCACCCCCACATCACCCACAAGTACCGGTTGAAGCCAAGGAAGATCCAAAAGAAATCTGTGCCGAACAGGTCCCAGTTGAAGAGCCTATTACTCAAGTTGAAACAGAGACTCCTCTTGTCCCTGAGCTGGAAGAGGTTGAATTTAATCAGGAACAGATCAAATCCTTCACCCCTGCTTCACTGGGATCCAAGGCAATAGATCCTCTTGAAGCTTGGAGTCGATTTGAATCCGAACAATATTCGATCATGAAAGGCAGCATTAATTCCCTTACCGACAGCATAGGAATCAATCAGCGTTTTATGTTCACCAAAGAACTGTTTGGAGGCAATCCGGATCTATTGAGACATGCGCTCAAAAGTTTAGATGAGTGCGAGAGCTTTGTTGAAGCTATTCAATTGATCAATCAAAGATATGTAGCAGATCTGGGCTGGGACAAAAATGACGAAGCCGTAGTTGAACTATTGCAGTTGGTGTTCAGGAAATTTGACCAAAAGGGCTAATCCTGCACCTTTGGAAAGAATTCACCCAAAAAGTGTATATTGTCTGAGATATCATCACTTTTATCCCTAAAATGGAGAAAGCAAACAATCCTGAGGAAGTTCAAGAAGTAGCGCAAAATGACGACTTGGTGGATCACTATTGGAACATCATCAATTACATCAATAGCCTGATCCGAGCTTCAGAAATCAAAGCTGGTCTTATTCTCTCCTTCTACGGTATCTTGCTCAATTTCTTTTTTCAGTATCTGGACGGCTTTCTGGAAATGGCAAAGACTGACATGCTTGTTGCAGTCTTTATGGCAGTATGGTTTACCTTGACTATATCTTCCATATTTTTCAGTTTCAAGTGCTTTATGCCCTTAATTCTAGCCAAATATGACAAAAACATATTTTTCTTTGGAGATGTGATTGGCTCCTTTGGCTCCATTAAAGAATATTCAAATGCGCTACTCAAAACCAGCCAAAATAAGGAACTGCTCTTTGGTCAACTTGGAGAGCAGGTCTTTATCAATTCCCAGATTGCCTCTACAAAATTTAAATACGTCAATAAATCCATTCGCATACTTGCCATTAATATTGCATTAATCTTTATATTTAGTATTATCTATGCCATCAAGGCCTACATCTAACTCTTTTTCAGACTACTGTTTGAACTGAATGAAAGAATACAGAAAGATTAAAAAAATTGTGCTCGACAGACTGGAAAGGGATACACCTGATTACCTGACTTATCACAATTTGCACCATACGCTTGATGTACTTGCAGTATGCGATTCCTATATCAAAAGAAACAAACTCCGTGAAGAGGATGCAATTACACTTCGCTTTGGAGCTTTGCTTCATGACCTAGGATATACGCTTACTGTCAAAGAACATGAAGAAAAAAGTGCCCAATTAGCCGAAGAGCTGATGTCACAGGAAAAAATCGCTCCCCAAGTCATCAATGAAGTCACTGGCCTGATCCTTGCCACCAAAGTTCCACAGTCCCCTAATACAGACCTGGAAAAAATAATCTGCGATGCAGACCTTGATTACTTGGGTAGAAAAGACTATCCCGAAATCAGCAATAGGCTTTTTTTGGAGCTTAAGGCCCTAGGGATTATCGAAACGCCAGAAGAATGGCATGCCAAGCAGATATCTTTTATCCAAAACCACAGTTACCACACCGAATTCGCACGAAAGTATAGGGAACCCATCAAAAGAAAGTGGCTCGAAAAACTGGAAAATAACCATCCCTTTTAATCCACTAAAATCCCTTTTTGGTGAAATACTGGTGGTCGGCAATGACGCGCTCCAAAAATCCCAGTGACTTTTCATCATAATCCACCTCCATAATAGCCGCAGTCTTTGCTGCAAGTTTAGCAACCAACTGAAAATCCCCTGACTCCATGGCTGTTTGCTTCAATGTTTTGATGGAATTAATCTGTTGGTCGCTCAATACTGTTACTTGAGGGTACTTTGGCTGATAATCCTCATGCAACTCTATGGCTTGATTTAAAATAGGTTGTGATTCCAGATGTATAACCCTCGTCCCTGCTGCTATATCCCCGAGTCGCTGCCCTTTCCCTCCGAATAAAATCAATAGTACCGCTACTCCCCCACTGCTCAAGGAAATGTCAACCAATCTCACCAGCCACCTGATTAACAATTGAGAAATTGATGCATTGGAACCATCCATGCCGACAACTTTGATTCCCATGACTTGCTTACCCGGAGATTGGCCCTTCATCAACAACTCACAAAGCAAGTGATACATCGCAACAGGCAGCAAAAACAAATAGAAGATCCATGTGGAAGTCAAGCCTTCAAATATTCTATAATAGGCAATGGAAGCCATTATTCCATATATCCCCATCAGAAAAGCATCCAAAAGGAAAGCCAAGATCCGCTTGTCTATCGTCGCTATATGCTGTCGGATATGAATGTTGTGCGCTGTTTCTATATGTTGCATATCGGTTTTACCATGTCTTTATTTCAAGATAACTTCAAAGAAAGCTCAACTTTATGCTTCTCGAGGTTTTAGGATAGAGTTCCATAATTTCCTCTGTTTCTATTTATCAAAATTAATTTACTACAAGATTAATTGTCAATTTGAAAATAACGCATTTCTTCCTTTATTTGATAAAAAGCTTAATGAAAAATGCGTGAAGCAGCCTTTGTAAGTAGAAATAAAGAAAAATGGATTCGCTTCGAAAAGATGCTTAATCAAACGCCTATTCCTAGCCCCCTTGTATTGGGAGATTTATATGTGGATGTAACAGATGATCTTAGCTTTGCCAGCACTTTTTATCCTAATAGCCAAACACATCTTTATCTCAATGGACTTTCAGGTCGGGCCCATCAGCTCATCTACAGCAGAACAAAAAAAAGCAGCCCTGGAATATACACTTTCTTTCTCAAAGACTTCCCCAAGCTTTTTTTCAGATACCTCCCACAACTTGGCGTTTCATTGCTCACATTCCTTTTCTTCGGATTTATTGGCATTTATTCAAGTGCTACAGACAGCTCATTTGTAAGGGCAATTATGGGTGACGCTTATGTAAATATGACTTTAGAAAATATAGCCAAAGGTGATCCAATGGCTGTATATAAGCAAATGGAACAGTTCGACATGTTTTTAGGAATTACACTGAATAACATTCGGGTAGCGGTACTGGCATTTTTGTTGGGAATTATTTTTGGCATTGGCACATTGGTCGTACTAATGAAAAACAGCATCATGCTGGGCGCATTCCAATATTTCTTTTATGATCATGGACTTTTGTGGGAATCTGCACGGACGATATGGATACACGGTGTTATCGAAATATGGGTCATCATTGTGGCAGGTGCCGCAGGCCTAGTGCTTGGAAACAGTATTCTTTTTCCCGGAACCTATTCCCGATTGAAGTCATTTCAAATGGGAACTAAGCATGGACTATTGATCATGTTGAGTACTGTTCCTTTTTTTGTCCTAGCTGGCTTTCTTGAAGGTTTTGTGACACGCATCACTACCATGCCGGATTGGCTAAGCATTTTAATTATCCTGAGTTCATTTGCCCTGGTTATTTATTATTACGTGCTTTACCCTATTCACCTCAACCACCCACTTAATTATGGAAAATTACATTCGATTCCAGCAAAAAAGGGAGCTAGGAGAAATCCTCTCTGATTCCTTTGCCTTTATCCGTCAAAATCTCAAACCGCTTTTCCGTGTATTGGTGAAAACTTCCGGAATACCATTCTTAATCCTTCTGTTTTCACAGGCTTATTATCAATACATGATCTTAGTAGATGGTCCACAAAGCATTTTTGGCTCAGGCATAATTGCCCTTTTGGTATTGCTCCTTGCCACTCTTTTCTATTATGGCTTTAGCAGCTCAACTTTATTGCAGTTTGTAAGACATTATGAGGCCGGCAAAGGCCAAGTAGTAGAATCCGAAGTGATCAATCATGCCAAAGCATCTACAGGAAATATGATCCTGCTGTTTATTGTGACATATTTATTATTTATCGTGGGATTGGTCTTCCTTATCATTCCTGGAATATATCTTATTGTGCCCATCCTCCTTTCTTTCCCATTATTGATCTTGAGAAACCTTTCTGTAGGAAATGCCCTTTCTCAAGCCTTTTCTTTGTGCAAAGGAAACTGGTGGGTCACCTTTGGGACTCTTTTCGTAATTGGGCTGATATTGGGAATTGCTTCTTTTATCTTTCAGGCTCCAGCAATAATTTTTCAAACTGCTGTCCCATTATTTGGAGATATGGATTTTTCAAATGGCTTTTCATCTCCTTTTGCTATCATTTTCATTCTGCTAACTGCAGTCGGAAGTTCGGCTTCTTATGTTTTTTACCTGATCATGATCATCGCAATAGCTTTTGTGTACTATGACTTGGATGAGGAACAAAACAAAACTGGCCTTAAAGAGAGAATCAATCAACTTGACATACAATGAGTAAACGGCTTCTACTGTGGACATTCTGCTCTTTTCTTTGCTTAGCTAGGGGCTATTCCCAACCACAAACTGATCAGGGTTCCACAATAGAAGCCACCCATTCTCCAATCTTGTTTGATCAGAATCAAATAGCGGAATATAAAAAAGATCCAGCCTTTGATTATTCGCCTACCATTATATCCGATAATGCCTTTACCAGATGGAAGGAAAAGCTAACTAGGCAGATACATGGTATTTTTGCAAACTTTATTCAGAGCAAGACTTTGAATTCGGTCTTTGAGTTTTTTTTGCAAATTATCCCTTATCTTTTTGTATTGCTGGCATCACTCGCACTGCTATGGTGGGTATTGAAGCTGGAGAACCGGCAATTAAAGGAAATCAAAATGAAATCGGCGGGAAGTTTTAAGCTAGATGACGCCACACTTTTGGCAGAGTCTGACCTTGACTCCTTATTGAAGCAAGCTTTGTCAGAAGAAAATTACCGACAGGCAATCCGGCTAAATTACCTAAAAATCCTCAAAAAACTGATGGATAAGCAGCTGATCCACTGGCGTGCCGAAAAAACAAATTCAGATTACATCAATGAGCTGCCATTAGGGCAACTCAAACTTCAGTTTGGTCAGCTGACCCGTTCATACAATTACATCTGGTATGGCAACCAACCTGTGGATAGTGATGCATACCTGTCTGCCGAATCAAGCTTTCAACAAATGGACAGGCTGATATGAGGACTAAGTCTACCTACTTCTTCTTGATGATCCTTTTGGCAATTGGCCTCACAGTTTATTTTGAAGCCCAAATCAAACCTGAAGTCAGTTGGCATGAAAGTTTCGCACCTACTGATCCAGCACCAAAAGGCGGAAGAGTCTTTTCGGATCAAATCAAACAAATAATACCAAGACAAAATTGGAGACAGATCAACCAACCAACCTTTGAATGGCTGCTCAATCCTATCGACAAAGGCGTGTATTTTTTGTACAATGACCGCTATACCGCTGACAATGCCGAGATAAGAAAGCTCCTGAATTGGGTGGATGAAGGAGGGATGGTTTTCATTGCTGCCAATCGCTTCCCTACCCTCTTGCTGGATTCCTTAAAAATCAAGCTGGAAACACATTATGATGTAGATGCTATTTCCCTTCAAGTCTCTCAGCTTCCTGCTGTTAAAGAAGAAAAATCACCCCATCTCGTTTACTTTCATGACATCAAAATCCCCCATCAAGTTTTGGGAACTGTATCGGGAAACAAAAGCTCCGAATCTTATGCCAACTTGATTAAGGTGCCATTTGGTGAAGGGTGGCTGATGCTCCACACTTTCCCTGAGGCTTTTACCAATTATTTCATGTTGGATGACCAAAAAAGAAAGTACACGGAGAACCTGTTAGGCTATGTACCGCTGGATGAGGTTTTCTATTATGACACCTATTATAAATCAGGAAACCGGTCCTCAGATACGCCACTCTACATTCTTTTGGCCCAACCTCAGCTCAAAAGCGCCTATTACACACTATTGGTCACGATCTTCTTGTGGGTCATTTTTGAAGGGAAAAGAAAGCAGCGGATTATCCCGGTCATTCCACCTCCAACTAACCAAACGCTGGAATTCGCCAGATCAATAGCTGGGCTGTATACCGGGAACGGGAATTTAGCTGAATTACATTCCTTACAACTCAATCTGTTTGTGGACTATTGCCTAAACCATTTTAAGGTAAACCCATTCGCATTAAAGCCTACGGAATTGGAAGCATTTTCAGCCAAAAGCAACTGTGATCCTTACCGATTATCTGCCATTTTAACTGAGCTGGAAAAGCTAAAAGAAAAAGAAAAAATCACCCAGCAGGATATCCTGTATGGCAACAATTTGATAGAAGAATTTAAATCCAATAAGCATGCACAACCCCTTTGAAAAGGATTCTGCAGAAGAGGTGAACATCTCACTGCTAAAAATCAAGGCTGAAATACAAAAAATTATTATAGGCCAGGACGAGTTAATCAACTTACTTCTAGCCGGCCTACTAGCAAATGGACATGTATTGATAGAAGGTGTACCAGGAATTGCCAAGACAGTAACCGCAAAGCTGTTTGCCCGCACCTTATCCATTCCCTTTAGCAGGATACAGTTTACCCCTGATCTGATGCCAAGTGACGTGCTGGGGTCTTCTGTGTTGAATATGAATGCCGGAACGTTTGAGTTCAAAAAAGGTCCTGTTTTTTCTAGCTTGATTCTTATAGACGAAATCAACCGTGCCCCCGCCAAAACCCAATCGGCCTTATTTGAGGTGATGGAAGAAAGACAGGTGACCATAGATGGCAGAACTTATGTTATGGATGAGCCTTTTATGGTATTGGCAACTCAAAACCCAATAGAACAAGAGGGAACATACCGACTTCCCGAAGCACAGCTCGATAGGTTTCTTTTCAAAATCAAATTAGGCTATCCTACCGTAGAAAGCGAGGTTGAAATCATCAAAAGCCATCATGAGCGAAAGAACCTGAATCCTTTAGATGGAGTCTCTTCAATTCTAGATGGGAGTGTGGTAAAAGAATTGCAGCAAAAAAGGGCTGATGTAGTGCTTGATGAAAAAATCATACAATACATTGCCACCATTGTCGTCAAAACCAGAAACCATCCACAGATATACTTAGGGGCATCGCCAAGGGCTTCATTAGCCATTATGCAAGCCGCGCAGGCATTTGCGGTATTGGAAGGGAGGAATTTTGTCATTCCTGAGGATGTAAAAAATGCCCTGCTACCTGTATTGAACCACCGGATCATCCTGCATCCGGAAAGTGAAATGGAGGGACTGACTTCCGAAACAGTCATTTCTAATATTGTCAGCGGCATAGAGATCCCAAGGTAAATGCAGTACATCCGGCAATTGTATCTTCATCGTAGGTTTTTTTTGGCATTGCTGTCAATTGCTTTCCTGTTTTTGCTATCCTATTGGTTTATCCCACTGTATGCCGTGTCCTGGGTATTGTTGTGGCTATTCGTTTTCCTTTTTCTGCTGGATTCTATGCTGCTGTTTAGGACCGCCGGTATCATGGCCTTAAGAGAGCTCCCAGAACGTTTTTCGAATAGTGATCCCAATATGGTTACTGTGTTTCTGAAGAATAATTATCCCTTTTCTACTGTCATCAATGTCATAGATGAACTGCCGGTTCAATTTCAGAAAAGGGATTTTTCTTTGCCTGTAAGTTTAGCATCCGGGGAATCAAGAACAATCACTTATGAACTGATTCCATTCAGCAGAGGAAGCTATATCTTTGGAAGCCTGAGGATTTTTATCAATAGCCCACTTGGGTTTGTGATCAGAAGACTGAGCTTTCAACAAGATCAAAAAGTCAAGGTTTACCCTTCTTTTATCCAGATGCGCAAATATGATTTTTTGACCTTTCACGCCAATCAAATAGGATCAGGATTGAAAAAAATCAGAAAACTCGGACATACAATGGAATTTGAACAGATCAAGACATATATCCCGGGTGATGACAGTAGGGCACTTAACTGGAAAGCTACAGGAAAAACAGGACTTTTGATGGTCAATCAATATCAAGAAGAAAAGTCACAGGCCGTTTATACCTTAATAGACAGCGGAAGGTCCATGAAAATGCCTTTTGATGGTCTGACTTTACTGGACTATGCGATCAATAGCACCTTGGCCTTGTCCAATGTGATTCTAAGAAAAGGAGACAAATGCGGGATGCTTCAGTTTGACACCAAAGTCCAAAAAACTGTTGCTGCAAAACAATCAAAAGTGCAGCTTGGGGTACTTATGGATTCGCTTTACAATATCAATACAAATTTTGATGATACTGATTTTAGTAAAGTCTATGCCTGGGTACGCCAAAAAATCAATCAAAGGAGCCTTTTCATCATTTACACCAATTTCGAACATCTAAGTGGCTTGAAGCGGCAAATGCCCTACCTAAAGGGACTCAGCAGACACCATCATTTAGTCGTGGTTTTTTTTGAAAACAGTTTGCTAAAAGCACAGGAAGAAAACACCCCCTCCAGCTGGTCAGCTATCGTTTTGAAAAACATCAGCGGAAAATTTAACCAGGATAAAAAGCTGATGGTCCGAGAATTGGAACAATATGGCATCAGCTGCATCTACTGCCCTCCCCAGCAGCTGACTCTTGCCAGCATCAACAAATACCTTGAAATCAAACAAAAAGGCTGGATGTGATTAGGTCATTCTACCCAGTAGCTGAATTCTATGTGAATCCAACTTGATAAAAATGAAGAGCAAAATGGTAAATGACCAAAGGGATGAACCACCATAACTGAAGAAAGGTAGCGGTATCCCAACCACTGGAAACAACCCGATCGTCATGGCAATATTGATGAAGAAGTGAAAGAAAAGCAGTGAAATCACACAATAGCCATAAACTCTTGAAAACCTGTTTTTCTGCCTCTCAGCCAGCATCACCAATCGGATCAAAAGCGCACAAAACAGAAAAATCACTACTGCACTTCCTACCCATCCAAACTCCTCTCCCAAGGTACAGAATATAAAATCGGTGTGCTGTTCGGGAACAAAGTCAAATTTTGTCTGGGTTCCTTCAAGGTATCCCTTACCCATAAATCCCCCCGAACCGATAGCGATCTTGGATTGGGTCACATTCCATCCTACTCCCAATGGATCCAGATCAGGATTGAACAAAACCATTATTCTGTTTTGCTGATGGGAAGGCAATTTGGACACCACGTAATCCAAACTATATGAATACGCTATCACAGCAAGCCCTAAAAGCAAAAAGCCTATGATCCTAAAAAGGCTTTTTTTGCTCAAAATGATCAATAATATCACGACAACTCCCACACCGAATACGATATAAATATTGTCCTCTATACCAAGAGCTAACAAGGAAACCGCGATAAACAATAACCCCATTATGTAATACCGCTGCGGCATCCCTTCTCTGTACAGCATAATAAAAAAAGCACCAAACACCATAGCCGTACCGGTATCAGGCTGTAGCATGATCAAGATTACAGGGATCATGATGATGATCAGGGCCTGCATTTGGTATTTGTATTGGCTAAGGTCAAAGGCTGGCCTTTCCATAAATTTTGCGAGGGCAAGGGCTGTGGCAAACTTGGCAAATTCCGCTGGCTGAATTCTAAATGAACCAAAACCTACTGAAAGAATCTGGCCATTGACTTCTTTGCCCAAAAATGGCGTGACGACCAAGAGCAACAGAAAGAAACCATAGGATATAAGTGACAGATTCTCGAAGAGCCGATAGTCCGCCACCATGATGATCAGGATAAAAAGTGCAGCAACACCAATTCTGACGAGTTGTTGGCCCGAATTGATGGAAAGGTCAAAGATGCTCTTCACATTCTGTTCATCATAAGCAGTAGCATAGATGTTGAACCAGCCAATGATGACCAAAGTGAAATAAATGGATATGGTAATCCAATCAATTTTATTGATGTAAAGTTCGTCCTGTCTCAACTCACATAAATTTTCCTACAAGAACATATTCTTCCAGAGCAGGCCGGGTGATTTCACGCTTGAGGTATTTTTCAATCATCAAGCTGGCGGTACTTGCTGCTGCTCTTCCTCCCCAACCTGCATTTTCCACATAGACGGCTATTGCGATTTTGGGATCTTCCTTAGGTGCAAAGGCAATAAAAACAGAGTGGTCTTCCCCTTGAGGATTTTGGGCAGTTCCTGTTTTGCCAGCTATGGTAATGTCTTTCATGGCAGCACGGGCAGCAGTACCATAAATAGCCTCTGCCATGGCATCTTGGATCAGATCAAAGTGGTGGGCATCTACGCCTACCAGGTTTTTGGTCCTGTATTTTTCAGGTATAGCGGTTGGATCCCCATCAATTGCTTTAATCACATGAGGTGGATAATAATATCCTTTGTTGGCAAATATCGCTGCCAGATTAGCCATCTGCAATGGAGTCACCAACATCTCGCCCTGGCCAATTGACAAGGAATAAATCGTAGAATACCTCCATCTTCCTTGCCCATATACCCGGTCATACAAGTTGCTGGAAGGAATAGATCCTCCCTTCTCATTGTTGATGTCGATTCCCAATGGTGCACCAAGACCAAATTTCACAACAGCTTCCCTCCAGGTATTCAACCCGATTTCTGTGTCTTTGAAAGTGTTTTTGGAAACTTCTCTATTGATCATTGCCCTATAAGCCTGATGGTAATAAGGATTGCATGAGTTTCGGATGGCTCCAAAAAGATTAACAGGACTTGGATGGTTGTGACAGGCTACCAATGACCTGTTGCAACTGAAAGTTGTATTGGGTGTCAATACCCCCATTTGCAGCCCGATTAAAGACTGCACGATTTTAAATATAGACCCGGGAGGATACATGGCCATGATGGGCCTGTTAAACAAAGGCTTACTTTCATCTCTGTTGAGCAAGAGGTAATTGGAACCGAATTTGGCTCCTGTCAAAACATTTGGATCATAAGTGGGCGCCGAGATCATGGCTAGAACCTCACCTGTCTTTGGTTCAATGGCGACTACAGAGCCCCGCTTTCCGGCCATAAGCAACTCACCATACTGCTGCAGATCCAGATCTATGGTAGAAGTGATGTTTTTGCCTGCTACTGAAAGCGTATCGTATTCACCGCTTTTAAACGGCCCCTTATCTACCCCTCTTACATTGACGAGCTTGTATTTTACACCTTTGACTCCACGCAGCTCCCGTTCATAGTATCCTTCTACCCCACTTAGCCCTACATAGTCTCCCTGTTTGTAATATTTTGTCGTATCCCTTTCAAGCTGGGGACCACTGATCTCACCGATATAGCCCAGTGCGTTTGCAGCACTAGGCTGAGGGTATGACCGTACAGAACGTGTCATGACAAACAACCCTGGATAGTCAATCAAATAATCTTGAATTCGGGCAAAATCCGTTGTGGAAATCTGCTTGATCAATGGGGAAGGTTTGACTGCAGAATATTTACGTGCTGCCGTATAAGCCTCTTTCAGTTCTTCTTTAGAAATCTGAAAAATTTCGGAAAAGCGGGTAGTATCCTTCACTTGAAATTCCCTCGGAATAATCATCAAGTCAAAAATAGGATTGTTGTATACCATGATTTTTCCAGTACGGTCATACACAAGTCCCCTGTAAGGATGGTCCACTACTCTCTGGATGGCATTTCTCTCTGCCCTTTTTAGAAAGCTATCGTCTGCTACCTGTATGAGGAAAAGCTTGGTTAATAGCACTATCCCCACCAAAATGACGGCAATGATGATGGTTAAAGGCCTGTGGTCGTTCATTAAATCCCTCTTCTTCTATTGTAAAACAACAGTTGGACAATTATACTCATTATGAATACAAAAATAGCACTCGCTATTATTTTTTGAACGACGGGAAAGAATAATTCCGTACCTAGACTTTCAATATAAAAAAATATACCTGCATGTAGCAGGAACATGGGAAAAGCATAATAGACAAACCAACCCATTCCCATGTTCAGCAAAGTAGGTTGAATGTCATCATCATAACCTCCAGTCGGCGTTAGACGCTTAATCCAGCTGTTCCTAAAAAAAGCAATTACAAGCAAGCTTGCTGCATGCATACCTAGTGTGTCATAGAAGAAATCGATGACTAATCCAAGTACAAAGGCAATGATCAACAAGGTTGGAGTCTTGATTTCGCTTGGAAGTAGTAGGATATAGAGTACATAAAGAAAACAAAAAGCCACCCCAAAGAGCACCAGGTTTTTGAGCAACAAAACCTGCACAAACAGGTAGACAAAAAAACCCGCGGTCAACATAAATATCCTGTAGCTATTCATCTTTGACTTCTATTGATTTTTGAAGTGAATCCAGTTCATTTTGATGGCTGTTTTCTACCAGATACACATAAGAGATCTTTGTAAAATCAGTGGCCAGCTCTATGGTCACATCTAGGTAATTCGTATCGGACCCCGGTTTGATTTCTATGACCTTTCCAATAGGCACACCTTCAGGAAAAATGGCGTTATACCCGGAGGTAACAACCTCATCCCCTACTTCCACGACCACATGCCTGGGGATATACATGAGCTTGGCCTTCTTGGTATCTAACCCATCCCACTTGGTTGAACCAAAGACATCTGTTGCTTTAATTTTGGAAGAAATCAAAAGATTCGTATGCAGCAAGGAGATTACAGTAGCATAATTGGCGGTGACACCTTTGACCCTGCCGACTACTCCTTCTTCATTGAAAACCCCCATTCCTTCTTTGATGCCGTGATTCGCACCCTTATTGAGAGTGAGGTGGTTTTGGGAAAGACGTACGCTGTTATTGATCACTTTGGCTCCTTTAAAAGAGAAACTATTAGCCAAAGCACTATCCAGGGCGATATACACACTGTCAGCGGGATGTCTGTATTTCTCCAATTCAGCAAGAAGTTCCGCATTCTTTTCTACCAGGCTCCGGTTGACCGATGCAAGTGAAAAATAGGAAATCACATTATCTTGGGCACCTAAGAAACCTCCGATAAATCTATTGGAGCTATTGAAAAATGCTGATCCCTGTTGGGAATTGTAATTGGCGATAAGGCTTAAGGCTATTGCTTCAAGGAAAAGAAACAACAGAAATGACCTGATCTTAAATAGAAATAGTAGAATGCGCCCCATTCAGTCATTAGGTCATCAATACGGTTCTGAAATTGTTTATGTTTTTTAAGGCAGTACCTGTTCCCCTTACCACAGCCCTTAGCGGATCTTCGGCAATATGGATAGGCAGTTTGGTTTTTTGGTGAAGTCTCTTGTCAAGACCTTTGAGCAATGCCCCACCGCCGGTTAGGTGGATACCATTGTCGTAGATATCGGCCGAAAGTTCAGGCGGTGCAATTTCTAGAGCTTTCAGCACCGCTTCTTCAATTTTGGACACAGACTTGTCCAAAGCAAATGCGATTTCAGAATAGGAAACTTTTATCACTTTTGGGATACCCGTCATCAAGTCACGACCACGAATCTCATAATCCTCCGGGGCATCGTCCAATTCGGTGAGTGCGGATCCGATGGCAATTTTGACTTTTTCTGCAGATCGCTCTCCAATCAGCAAGTTATGTTGCCTTCTCATGTAATCGAGGATGTCTTTGGTAAAAGTATCTCCGGCTACACGGATAGATTGATCTGCCACAATCCCAGAAAGGGCTATCAAGGCAATTTCAGTAGTACCACCCCCAATATCCACGATCATGGATCCCATGGGTTTTTCAATATCTATACCTATACCAATCGCAGCAGCTATCGGTTCATAAATCATGTAAACTTCTTTGGCACCTGCGTGCTCAGCAGAATCACGTACGGCACGCTTTTCCACTTCAGTAATGCCAGAAGGGATACAGATGACCATCCTATGGGATTTGGGAAACATCCCCTTTTTGTGACCAGGGATCATCTTAATCAGCCCTCTGATCATCTGTTCTGCTGCGTAGAAATCCGCAATTACACCATCTTTCAAGGGTCGGATGGTTTTGATGTTCTCGTGGGTTTTTTCATGCATGTTCATCGCATCCTTCCCTACAGCCAGCACCCTGTTGGTAGTGCGGTCTATGGCAATGATGGATGGCTCATCCACAACAATTTTATCTTTATGTATGATCAGAGTATTTGCTGTTCCTAAATCTATAGCTATATCGCTGGAGAAAAAATCGAATAATCCCATGCTGTTTTAAGGTTGATTTTATGGTATGAAGATGGACTAATATAGCACTTCTAGTGCTTAACATTAACCGTGGGTGGGCAAAATTATTACCTTAATCCCAATTTATTACAAGAATAGCGTTTTTTTTTGTAGGAATAAATTTATTAACTTTGCAGGATACTACCGTACTTCAAAGGAGGGGACAACAGTCCCCTCTTTCATTTAATACAATTTAGGTATGGACTTGAAGCAGATCATAGAAGAAATAGTAAATAAACACCTCCCAGATGAAAGCCACTTTGTGGTGGACATTCAGCTAGAAGAAAAAGGCCCTAAGCAGCAGTTAAAAATCCTGCTTGATGCTGATGGTGGAATTAGCATAGATGCCTGCGCCAAGGTCAGCAGGCAAGTCGGGGAAGAAATCGAGGCAAAAGAACTTCTAGATGATGCCTATATATTGGAAGTATCCTCTCCAGGACTGGACTTCCCGCTCAATTCCAAGCGCCAATATGCCAAAAACATCGGTCGCAACCTGAAAGTAACCCTGACTACAGGGACTGAAGAAGAAGGTGAGTTATTAGCTGTGGGATCTAGCGACATCCAGCTGAGAATCAAGAAGAAAGAGAAAGGTAAGAAAGCTACTGAAGAAGAAATTTCTATACCTTTGGATCAGATAAAAAAGTCAATTGTGTCAGTCTCTTTTAAATAGAAAAAATGGATGCTAAAGTTCTAATAGAATCCTTTGCAGAATTTGCAAGGTCAAAAAATGTGGATCGTCCAACAATGATCCGCATCTTGGAAGATGTGTTCAGAGCGATGATTCGTAAGAAATACGAAACGGATGAAAATTTTGATGTAACGATCAATGCCGACAAAGGTGATTTGGAGATATTGAGGATCAGAGAAATTGTTGATGACAATTCTGAAGACATCTGGGATTTTGACAAAATCAGCCTGAGCGAAGCCCGCAAGATCGAACCTGATTTTGAAGTGGGTGAAGAAGTCTATGAGAAAATAGAACTCGAAGAATTCGGCAGAAGAGCTGTGACAATGGCAAGACAGACTTTGATCCAAAAAATCAAAGATCTGGAAAAAGACCTGCTTTTCAACCAATATGAAGAACTGGTCGGAGAAATCATCTCTGCAGAAGTTTATCAGATCTTGGGCAGAGAAGTCCTCTTGATCGACGGTGAAGGCAATGAACTTATCCTTCCCAAATCAGAACAGATCCCTAAAGACAGATTCAGAAAAGGAGATTCCGTGAAAGCTATCGTCCACAAAGTGGAAATGGTCAATGGCAATCCCCGTATTATCTTATCCAGAACTTCTCCGATTTTCTTGGAAAGATTGTTTGAAAATGAAGTTCCTGAGGTATTTGACGGTTTGATTACCATCCGCAAAATTGTAAGGGAGCCGGGTGAAAGGGCCAAAGTTGCTGTAGAATCCTATGATGACCGCATTGACCCGGTAGGTGCTTGTGTCGGTATGAAAGGAAGCAGGATCCATGCCATCGTGCGTGAACTACAGAATGAAAATATCGATGTGATCAACTATACGGACAACCTCGACCTGTATGTCTCCAGGGCATTGAGTCCAGCCAAAGTGACTTCTTTGACTGCTGATAAGGAAAATAAAAGGATTTCGGTATATCTCAAGCCGGATCAAGTCTCCATGGCGATAGGTAAAGGTGGTTTCAACATCCGCTTGGCTTCACGCTTGGTGGGTTATGAAATCGACGTATTCCGTGAACTGAGTGACTATGAGGAAGAAGACGTGGATCTGGAAGAATTCAGCGATGAAATCGAAAGCTGGGTGATTGACGAGTTGAAAAAGACCGGACTGGATACTGCCAAAAGTGTACTGACCCTGACGAAAGAAGATTTACTCAGAAGAACAGAACTTGAGGAAGAGACCATTGATGATGTCTTCAAAATATTGAGACAGGAATTTGAACAATAAAATAAAGGCAGAATTACACAATAATTGGCCTATATTTGCGAAAATATAAAGAAAGAGTTTTTAGCGTATGTCAGAAGAAAAAACGATGCGATTGGGCCAAGTAGCCAGGAAACTCAACGTAGGTACTACTACGATTGTGGAGACATTGGCGAAAAAAGGCTTTGAGGTAGAAAATAACCTGAACTCCAAGATCAGCTTTGAGCAATTCAATATGCTGGCCAAGGAATTCAAGTCTTCTGCCCAAGAAAAAGAAGAGGCATCCCATCTATCTATCGGTAAGCGTCATCACGAGTCCTTTACCATAGAGGCTGAGTCCGATGTCCGTGAGGAAAAACGACCAGATCAACCAGCTGCTGAAGTAAAAAAACCAGAACCCGTTCAGCCCACAGCACCTGAACAACCTGCTGCTCCTCAACCTCAAGAAGAAAAGGTTGCCGCTGAGGCACCAAAACTTCAGGGAATCAAGGTTTTGGGAAAAATTGACCTTGATGCTAAAAAAGAGCCGGTCAAAGAAGAAAAACCAAAGCCAGCAGCAGTAGCGCCAAAAATCGAAGAAAAGCCTCCTGTACAGGCTCCAGTTACAGAAAAACCAATTCAGGCTGAGAAGCCTCAAGCTGACATCGCTAAAACTGAAGTTACCGAACAAAAACCAAAACCTGAGCCAACTCCGGCTCCGGTTCAGGAAGCTAAACCTGTACAAAAACCTGAGCCAACTCCTGCAAAGCAAGCTGAAACTCCTGCACCAGAAGCCCCTAAAGCCCCTTTTGTAGCTCCAGAAGCTAAAAAACCAGAAGCACCGGCTCCACAGGCAACTCCAGCGCCTCCAGCAGACGAGCTGATCGCAGCCAAAGCAGATGCCTTGAAAGGACTTACTGTTTTGGGCAAAATTGAACTGCCTAGTGACAGGTTCAAGAAGAAAGGTAAGCCAGTGGCCTCTTCGGACGAAAAAGGCAAAGACAAGAAAAAAAGGCCAAGAAAACGCATAGATAAAAAACCTGAAACAGACAGACCTGCAGCTGCAGGAACTGATCCAAACAAGCCTGGCAACAGGCCGGCTCCAGCAGGTGGCAAACCGGCAGGTCCAGGTTCTAATAACCCTAATGCCAATAAAGACAGACGTCCACAAGGCAACAACCGTGGCCCCAACCAAGGCCCTAGAGGCAACAGTCCCCAGCAGGTCAACAGGATACAGAAAGCCGAACCTACCCAGAAAGAAATCCAGGATCAGATCAAAATGACCCTCGCCAGACTTCAGGGCGGCAAATCCGGAGGTGGCAAATCCAAAAGGAGGGACAAACGCGGCGACAGGAACAGGGAAGAAGCCGAGGGTGTAGAGGACACCAAGTTGCTCAAGGTGACCGAGTTCATCTCTGCCAACGACCTTGCTTCTTTCATGAATGTGTCGGTCAATGAGGTCATCTCCACATGTCTTTCACTCGGCATGTTTGTGTCTATCAACCAACGACTAGATGCAGAAGCCATCACCATCATCGCAGATGAATTCGGCTATGAGGTGGAATTCACCAAGCCAGACGAAGAACAGGACCAGGAAGAGATCGCTGACAAAGCTGAAGATCTAGTGGCCCGTGCGCCGATCGTGACCATCATGGGTCACGTCGATCACGGTAAAACCTCCCTCCTGGACTTTATCCGTAGGGCCAAAGTAACCGAAGATGAGGCAGGCGGGATCACGCAGCACATCGGCGCATACGATGTGACCACTTCCAACGGTGACAAAATCGCATTCCTGGATACACCGGGTCACGAAGCCTTTACCGCCATGCGGGCAAGGGGTGCCAAGATTACGGATGTGGCCATTATCGTGATCGCAGCTGATGACAGCATCATGCCGCAGACCAAAGAAGCCATCAACCACGCCCAGGTGGCCGGGGTACCGATGATCTTTGCGATCAACAAGGTGGATAAACCAAACGCCAACCCGAATAAAATCAAAGAAGAACTGGCCAATATGAACCTCTTGGTAGAGGAATGGGGCGGTAAATACCAATCCCAGGACATCTCCGCAAAAACCGGACAGGGCATAGATGAACTGCTGGAGAAAGTATTGCTTGAAGCGGAGATTCTTGAATTGACTGCCAATCCGAATAAAAATGCCATCGGTACCGTTGTAGAGGCTTCCCTTGACAAAGGACGAGGTTATGTAGCCACGGTGATGGTACAGGCAGGAACGCTCAAGATCGGGGACATCATGCTTGCAGGTCCTCACTATGGCCGTGTCAAGGCGATGTTTGACCACAAAGGCAAAAAACTGACCACTGCAGGACCTTCTACCCCGGTACAGGTACTCGGCCTCGGAGGTGCACCTCAGGCAGGTGACAACTTCAAGGTATTCGATACCGAAAGGGAAGCAAGGGAGATTGCCAATTCCAGGGAGCAGATCCTCCGGGAGCAAAGCATGCGGACCAAGAAGCACATCACGCTCGATGAGATCGGCCGAAGATTGGCCATCGGTTCCTTCAAGGAGCTCAACATCATCATCAAAGGTGACGTGGACGGTTCTGTCGAAGCGCTTTCAGATTCCTTGCTGAAGCTTTCCAAAGACGAGGTGAAGGTCAACATCATTCATCAAGGTGTGGGTCAGATCTCAGAATCCGATGTATTGCTTGCCTCTGCTTCAGATGCCATCATCATCGGCTTCCAGGTAAGACCTTCCACCAACGCCAAGAAGCTGGCAGAACAGGAAGAAATCGAAATCCGACACTACTCCATCATCTACGATGCGATCAACCAGATCAAAGATGCCATCGAAGGTATGCTTGAGCCTGAGTTTGAGGAAATCATCACGGGTAATATCCAAGTACGTGAAGTGTTCAAGATCTCCAAAATCGGTACTGTTGCCGGCTGTTATGTGACCGATGGTTTTATTACCCGCAAGAACAAGATCCGTGTCGTCAGAGACGGTATAGTGATCCATGACGGGGAAATCGATCAGCTGAAGCGCTTCAAGGACGATGTGTCCGAGGTAAAGGCAGGATACGAATGCGGTATTTCTATCAAGAAGTTCAATGACATCCTCATTGACGATACCATTGAAGGCTATCACATGCAGGAAATCAAGCGCAAGAAGTAAGCTGCTTGAATGCAATAGATGAAGAGGGGCAGCTGAAAAGTTGCCCCTTTTTTTATGCTACCCGATAAAAGATTCCTTAGCAGAAAAGGTTCAGTTCATTTTTGGTTAGTCATTGCCATCAATCCCCTGTTCAAATTGATGAGACCTGATTTCCAACAGGATGTCAGCAATGTCATATTTTGCGAATTCATCTGATTTGACATCAAAAGTGTATAGTTCACCTTGTGTGAAATCAATATCGAAAGAAGTGATAAAACTATCTGAATTCAATTCTGCTATTGGATTCCCGTTCCAATCAAAAAGCAATATGGACGGCAGGTTCTTTCTTGTATTTTTATAAACACTCTCCTGTTCATGGACATAAACCACCCCAAAAAAATCGTCATATATGCGTACATCCGAAAACTGAAACATCCTATCTTCCAAAGCCAAACTTTCAATATCGGCGATATTGTCAGGTCTTTTCCCAACGCAAATCGTTTTGCTAGATGAATTGTCTAGCGAATAGAGGTTGATGAAGTTTAGCCCAAAATGCATTTCTACAACTTTTTTATGCTTATCACTCCATCTTGTCATTGTGGATAAAATGTTGTGATCCATATTGGCTGTTACTGTAGCAGCATTGAGTTTTTGCATGGGCGAAATGATGCTTTTCTCTCCTTTGGATAATAGATATCTCATTTGCTGGGTTTCCATGTTGGCAATTTCTTTACAGAAATAGGATGTGCTATCAATGACAAGGAAATCAAACAAGTACTTGGGTAGCGCATCGTTTATGATTTTCATCGATAAGTCTTGATCGAGAATGGTTTTGCCTATATCTATCCGGAATAATTTTCCATACCCAAAATCGTAGAGGTATGCCTGGAGGTGATTGCCTTCTTTTACAAATTTGACTTTGTCGGATACACTGGGTTGGGAAGAAAGTTCCAAAGGACCACCTCCGACTGTTAAAAAGTTTCCCAATTCCCGATGCTCAGGCAAAGAGAGAAATTTCCAAACCCCATGGCTGTTTCGTGTGGATAGAATCATCATACTGTCCTGAATCACAAAATCCCAAACTCCCGGAATGTCTATTTCTGTATCTTCCTTATTTTGAAGCACAAAGGTTTTCGGGAAATCTACCACATACGCTACAGCATCTAGCGTCATCATTTTTTGTGAATCATGGGCATTCTTGTTACAGCCAAAAATCATTGCCAGCAACAGTAAAGCGTTCAATAGCTTTAAAAAATAATATTTACCATTTATTTTCATGATTTTTAGGCCTATGCACCGAGATTGTCAGCACTGAATATTATCATAGGTGAACAATAACTTTACTTTTTTCCATATCATTATTTAAGATATTCTTTTTTAAGTTTCATCATTACAATAACAGGGTTGTCTTCAGGTTCTACTGACCCTACGCCTGGAACATCAATAATTCTACCTTCATTTGTATGCCATGGGAGCACAATATCTACTAGATAATCTCCGTGTAGCACCTCGTGTTTTACACCGAAATAATAGGAACTGAGGTAAATCTTTGAGGGATATGAGGTGAGATCATTCACAACATCTTTAACATGAAACACCTTATTCAAATTTTTGAATTGCAGGTATTGATGCAATTGATTCTTACCCTGTGATTTGAAATAATAAGTAAATGCAAAAAGATTTGAACTGTTAATGTTAAGCACAGGAAAGGATGCCATTCCTTCTGTTTTGTTGACCCAATAATCCAGTTGCTCTTCGGTACTTTTTAATCTATAAGAATTATCCATAGAAAATTTGCCGAAATCAATTGTCATGATAGGAACTGCCTTCATATCGGAAAGCTTATAGAAAGTGTTACTGAACATAAGAGAAGCGAAAACTTCCCCTTTTTCATTGGTTGTTAAGCTTTCTATAGTCGCACCATAATTATACCCGTTGGTAATGATATTTTTCTCAAACAACTTTTTTTGGCTTGAATAATCTTTAACAGCAATGATGTCCGCATTTGTAATTTCATTACCCACTTCATTTTCAAATTGTTGACAAGCAAAATAATAGATGTTTTTTCCCTTTTCTTTCCTCCATGAATTGGCAGTAGGCACAGGAAATCTAAATTCTTCTAAAAGATTAAATGAAATATTTGTATATCTCAAAATACGGGATTTTTGACCTCTGTAATCAAGGATTTCTATGTATGTTTCATCATCATCTACAAGAAATTGATCCAAGGTAGCATATTGATCAGGTCCGTCTCCTCGCTTATCTAGTTTTGTGACATATTTTCCCATTTTATCAAAAATAAAAATTGTCTTTCTATCAATTTCTCTGACATAAATGTATTTGTCCTTAATCACAATCTCCCGAATTTCAGCCATTGCACTATGTTCATTGGTCTCAAGCCTGATGTATTCAACTGAGTCAACTATTGCTGATAAAAACAGGGTTGAGTTTGCTTCTGTTGGTAGAATTGGGATAACATCATCATAGTTTGTAACCTGAGATTGGCAGTTACAAAAAATCATTATTATCCCTAGGTAAATATTTAATATTATTAATTTGCACTTCATAGTATTAAAATTTAATGAAATAAACCTGTTCCTAATGCAAGGAACAGGTTCTAAAGG
>DAIPZN010000075.1:0-22161 GCA_036782195.1 Cyclobacteriaceae bacterium
GCCAGGTCCTGTCACTCAGCGCCCCGATGATCGGTTGGATCAGCAGGCCTGTCATCGGACCCGCAAGGTTCAGGATAGGGATTTCATGGGGTTCTGCCCCGAGCATGTCATAGATGGGGTTGACCGCACTCTGCTGCAAACCAAAACTGTATTGAATGCCAAAAAAACCAACATTCATGTTGATGATCTGGCTGAATGATAATCTGGGTTTATTCATAGCAATTGACAAGCTGATTATTTTGGGGCTATGGAAGGACCTGTCTTAGGTCAGTTTGGCATCTAAAATAGGGATTTTATCCTGCTACCAAAAAACCAAAACTTCCTAAAAACCTACTCTACAAGGTATTGTTCAATTACTTTCAAGCTTAGAGCATAATTTCAAACGGTTGAAACTTTTTTCTCCAACACCAGAAAAAAATACTGATCTGATAAAATAATTTCGATTTGAACCTGCTGACCCTACGCTTTTATAGAACAAATATTGATTCTCTTTAAAAATTATATACAGCTGGAATTTGGAATAATGAAAAATTACAATGTACTTTGAATTACAAAGTACTTTTATGAAAAAAGACAAAGACTATATCCAGGACATCGCCGAAATCCGCAACATGATGGAGCGGTCCTCAAAATTCCTCTCGCTCTCAGGTTGGGCGGGCATCATGGCAGGGCTTTATGCATTGGCAGGAATTTATGTTGCAGTGATCTTTTGGGAATTTAGACCTGACAGCTTTGACTATTATACCCGCTACGACAATGAACTTCTCCTGTTGGCGAGTGCAGTTCTCCTTGTTGCATTGGTTACAGCTGTGTTTTTTTCATTTAAAAAGGCTTCAAAATCAAAAGAGAAAATATGGAATTCCACAACCAAAAGGTTGCTTTTAAATCTTGCCGTACCATTGGTTTCGGGGGGGATTGTCATTCTTGTCCTAATGCTCAATGACCTCCATGCCCTGCTTATCCCTCTAAGTTTGGTGTTTTATGGACTTGCACTTTATAGTGGAAGCAAATTCACATTGGATGAAGTCCGCGTCCTTGGCTTAAGTCAGTTGGCTCTTGGGCTTTTGGCCATCCTGTTTATCTCCCAAAGCATCTATTTCTGGGCAATAGGTTTTGGATTGGTTCATATCATATACGGCATCTACATGCACATCAGATACGAGCAGTGAAGATTTCCATTGACGGCATACAGAAAGCATTTGAAAGCAGGATCAGGCTTGGGATCATGTCCGCATTGGTGGTCAATGACGCTATGGATTTCAATGCGCTGAAAGAACTGCTTGACGTAACTGACGGCAACCTGGCCAGCCACCTCACTGCACTGGAAAAACTGGAATATCTCCAGGTCCAAAAACAATTTGTAGGCAAAAAACCCAATACCACCTATACCGCTACCACAGAAGGAAAAAAGGCTTTTCAAGAACACCTGGACGCTCTTGAAAAATTGATCAAAGGCATGTCCTGAGCTGTTGTATTTCACCCCTAATTCCACACCCGAAATGAAAGAAGAAATCCTTTCCAACCTCCAAAACCCGGTGCAACTGGAGACGCTATACCGCAAGGACAGATCCGGTTTTAAACAGAGTTTCAATCAACTATACCCTGATCTGCAGGATCAACTGATAGCTGGTTACTGGCACGCCCGACTCAACGAACCCAAAGAAGCAATCAGCTGGGGATCGCGCAAAGAATTTATGGTTGTTATGTCTCTGGCTTTAGTGGCAGGACTGATCGCCAAAATCCCAAATTTTACAGGATTGGATGAAGAATTTTTCTTTTCTAGGAACATTGGATTTATAGTTTTCCCTGCCTTAGTTGCCTATTTTGCTTGGAAAAACAACTTGGCTTCCTCACTGATCACGTGGCTGGCTGTATCCATGGTCACTGGGCTTGTTTTTATCAATTCACTTCCTGTTAATGAAAATAGCGACACCCAGATACTTTCCAATATTCACCTATTGCTTTTCCTGTACTCGGTATTGGGCGTGGCGTTTGTAGGTGGATTTAAAGCACCTATTCATCAACGGATCAATTACCTCAAGTACAATGGTGATCTTGCTGTCATGACAACATTGATGCTAATTGCCTGTGGTATTATGACAGCTGTGACTTTTGGGCTGTTCTCGCTGATCGGATGGAATATCACTCCTTTCTTTGAGCAGTACCTGCTGGTATTCGGACTGCCTGCCGTTCCCATCTTTGCTACATACCTGATCCAGACCAACCCGCAACTTGTCGGTAAGGTCTCTCCTGTGATTGCAAAGATCTTCAGCCCTTTGGTATTGGTCATGCTGTTGGTTTACCTGACTGCAATTGTTTTTTCAGGAAAAGACCCGTACAGGGACCGTGAATTCCTGATCATGTTCAATTTTCTACTCATTGGCGTGATGGCCATCATCTTCTTTTCGGTAGCAGAAGCAGCAAAAGGGAATACCGGAAAATTTGAAAGATGGGTGCTCTTCCTATTGTCTATCGTCACGATTGCCGTCAATGCCATTGCCTTGTCCGCTATCCTATTCCGCATCAATGAATGGGGCATTACGCCCAACAGGCTTGCGGTACTGGGAGGCAACGTGCTGATCCTGATCAACCTCCTGCTGGTCATGGTCCAATTGAACAAGGTACTGAAGCAAAAAGCGGAGATTTCAAGTGTGGGGAATGTGATTGCCCAATACCTACCCATCTATGCCTTGTGGACCATTGTAGTCACCTTTCTTTTCCCGTTCCTGTTCGGTTTCGAATAGGGGGAAAACCTAATCATGGAACATTTTGTAACCAAAGGATCAATCGTCCGCAAAATATGGGGCAGCGCAGATGTGGTGCTGCTCATTTTTGCCGGGGCTGCAGCGGAATTTGCGCTGAACAAAGCGGTGGATTGGCTGTTCTTCACTGGCAAATTGCCTGCTGATCCTTTGGGGCGGTTATTTTCTACGGTAGGATATGCGCAAAAAATCGTGTTTGCACCTGAACAAGCTGCTTTACAGGCCATTGATGCCATGTCGGCCATACATTCGGGAGTTGAAAACAAACGGGGTGCACAAATTCCCCTTTGGGCTTATCAGGATGTCTTATACATGCTGATCGATTATTCCATTCGCGCCTACACCGTATTGGAAAGACCGCTTTCAAAGGCGGAAAAAGAAGAGGTGGTACAGGTATTTGTCCGTATGGGAGCCCTCATGGGCATTTCCGGTCTACCAGACTCTTACCCTGATTGGCAAATCCAAAGACAGCAGCACCTGCAAAGCAATCTCATTTTCGGCCCTTTTTCCAAAGATCTTTTTGCACAATACAAAAAACATCTGGGACATTTCCGGTACCTGCTGCTACTGGAAGGACAAAGCCTTCTTGTACCCCAAGAGGTTCGACAAATGCTAGGTTTCAAGAGCTTTTCCCTACTCAAACCCTGCATTCCGTTTTACAAGCTGCTTAGGTCAATAGGCTTAGACAATTGGCTGAAAAAACTCCTTCTGCCGACCGGATACCATCAGGAGTTCAAGCAACTGGAGACAATGCCTGCATACTGACCATATGGAACAATATCTAGACAGATTACACGCCAAAGTCAAACAAAACAAATGGATGGGCTATTTCACCCGATTTACGCGTGTGGCTTTGGCTTTGGGCTTTATCCCTTCGGGTTTCGTCAAAATTATGGGCGAGCGATTTACTTCGTTATCGAATAATCATCCAATGGGGCATTACCTGGAGGCGTTGTACCATACGGGCTACTACTATACATGTATCGGAGTTTTTCAGGTCCTGGCCGCAGTGCTTTTGCTGATCCCCCGAACAGCTACTCTGGGGGCATTCATTTATTTTCCCATCATCCTCAACATCTGCGTCCTGTCCTTATCGGTGAGATTTGACGGCTCATTGATATCTGCACCTTTGATGGTCCTGGCCAACCTCTACCTGCTTTGTTGGGACTATGATAAGTTTAAAAAGATCTTCCCATTCAAGCCTTCGCAAAAAGCGCTTTGGACAGACAAGCGGTTCCCGGTACAATTTGCTTCAGCTGCTGCCGGGGCGGTGGTACTGCTGCTGCTGTTGCTCAACAGCTACCGGATCAGACCCATGAACCATATGACCGATTGCCTCAGCCAATGTAACGGCCATCAGGCCTGTGCGGATTTCTGTGCCTGCATCCATGAATCCGGCAATCCATGGCCTAAATGTCTGGAGACTTATGAAAAGGAAACAAGCAAAAAAAAGAATAGCCAACAAATTGGACATTTGTCCGAAAAATAAGGCAAATTGTTGCCCATACCAGATAAACCACATGCGCTTTCTCCTGATCATCTGCTTCTTTTTCCCCTTGTTTGCCTCCTCACAAACCGTTTGTTCACCGGAGAGCAGGCAGAGACTTGAAATGTTGCTCGAAAAACTTGACCAAAAAGACCACAGCCAAAAGGAACTGAACGCTTTGGTCCTGGAGATCGGACAGGAATTTCTGGGTACGCCCTATGTGGAGAAAACCCTGGAGATCCCGGGGAAGGAGCAGTTGGTCATCAACATGACGGGCTTGGACTGCACGACTTACCTGGAGACAGTGGTGGCTTTAACGAGGGTAGCCAAAGAGGGAAAGCTGGATTTTGACAGCTATGCCGCTGAACTTGAGCGGCTCCGGTACAGGCAGGGGCAGCAGGTCAGCTATCCGGCCCGCCTGCATTATTTTTCAGACTGGATATATGACAATGGCCAAAAAGAAGTGTTGGAAGATGTGACTGCTCAGGTAGGTGGACAGCCTTATCCCAACCGGCCAACCTTTATGTCCTCCAATCCCGGATTTTATCCCCAATTGGCCGATCCAGCAAATGTGGAAGCCTTAAAAGCAACGGAAGCCAGCATCAGCCAAAGGAAATACCATTTTATTCCTAAGGAAAAAATCCAGCAGCAAGAACACCTGATCATGCCAGGCGACCTGATCGCAATCACCACCTCCATGGAAATTCTCGACATTGTGCATGTGGGTTTTGCGGTGGCCAAAGGAGGAAGGATACACCTGATGCATGCGAGTTCGGCAAACAAGCAAGTTGAGATTTCTGCCAAGCCCCTGAGCGAGTACCTTGCCGCCAACAAAAGCCAGTCAGGGATCATGGTGGCAAGGCTTTTACCTGTTGGAATAGCACAGTGATGACAACAAAATCCTAAGAATCCCGTCAGGGATTGCCCATACATTGGGAAGTTATTCCTATAAAATCCACAAAAACGAAAGGTATACCCTATTTGATCTAGATACACCCCATATGGGCCGTCCCGCCGGGACGGTGGGTGGTCGTGGCGGGCGGGGTTCTACCAATGGGTGGTGCCGCTGGCACCAGGGCGGTTAATGAATTTCGCCAATACCGCTGGACGTTGTCTGACAATAAGATTTTTGTTCAAGTTGCACAAAGAGTTCCCCTCTGGATACCCTAATCAGCACCACCAGAATCCCGCTAGGGATTCCCTATCGGTAGCCCGAATCAGCACAACAAGATCATACAATCCTGTAGGGATTGCCCAACCATTAGCAGGTGAAACCTCATGCCTTCTAAAAATTCCTATTGCATCAAGACACTCCAAGTTTGGGCCGTCCCGCCGGGACGGTGGGTGGTCGTGGCGGGCGGGGTTCTACCAACAGGCGGTGCCGCTGGCACCAGGGCGGTTAATGAATTTCGTCTATACCGCTGGGCGTTGTCTGACAATGAGATTTTTGTTCAAGTTGCACAAAGAGTTCCTATGTGGATACCCTAATCAGCACCACCAGAATCCCGCTAGGGATTCCCTATCGGTAGCGACAAGATCAATCAATCCTGTAGGGATTGCCCAACCATTAGCAGGTGAAACCCCATGCCCGCGCGAGCATCTGATGTATGGAGAAAACAATTTGTGTTAATCTTTGGTGATTACTAACACAAAAAAAGCCGATCCTTCCGGACCGGCTTCTCTAGGTATAGGAATCGGGTTTTATTTGTAAATCAGGTCAAACCTGTCCAGGTTCATCACCTTGTCCCAAGCAGCCACAAAATCCTTGACGAATTTGGCTTTGGCATCGCTGCTGCCATACACTTCTGCCAGGGCACGCAATTCGGAATTTGAACCGAAGATCAGGTCAGCGCGGGTGGCGGTATATTTCACGGCTCCTGTTTTTCTGTCCCTTCCTTCAAATACCTCCTTGGTATCATCCACAGCTTTCCACTCATTAGCCATATCAAGGAGATTCACAAAGAAGTCGTTGGTCAATGCATCCTTTTTGTCTGTAAAAACACCATGCTTCGATCCATTATAATTGGTATTCAAAGCGCGCATCCCACCGACCAATACGGTCATCTCAGGAGCGGTCAGCGTCAACAGCTGCGCCTTGTCCACCAAGAGTTCTTCAGTGGAAAGCGTATATTTTGTCTTCAGGTAATTTCGGAAACCGTCAGCCATTGGCTCAAGCAGCTGGAATGATTCCACATCTGTCTGCTCCTGAAGGGCATCCATCCTACCGGGGGTAAAAGGAACCTTCACCTCATGTCCGGCATTTTTGGCAGCCCTTTCCACACCAGCATTTCCTGCCAGTACAATCAGGTCAGCCATAGATACCTTTTTGTCTTTCGACTTGGCATTGAAATCCTTCTGGATTTTTTCAAGAGTACCCAATACCTTGTTCAGCTGGGCAGGATTGTTCACTTCCCAGTTGCGCTGAGGGGCCAGCATGATGCGGGCACCGTTGGCACCGCCTCTGCGGTCCGAACCTCTGTAAGTTGAAGCAGAAGCCCAGGCTGTAGAAACCAATTCGCTGACGCTTAGTCCTGAATTGAGAATGCTTGCTTTGAGTGCAGCCACATCCTTGTCATCGATCAACCTGTGGTTGACAGCCGGGATGGGATCCTGCCAGATCAGATCATCTTTTGGCGCTTCAGGCCCTAAGTAGGCTGTTTTTGGCCCCATATCCCTGTGGGTCAATTTGAACCAGGCTTTGGCAAATGCTTCGTTGAACAACTCTGGATTTTCGTAGAACTTTCTGGAAATCTGCTCATAGACCGGATCAAATCTCATGGAAAGATCCGTAGTCAACATGGTCGGCTTGTGTTTCTTTTCTGCATCAAAAGCATCAGGATACATGATCTTTGGATCTTTGGCCACCCACTGATGGGCACCTGCTGGGCTTTTGGTCAGTTCCCATTCGTTTTCAAACAAGCTTTTGAAAAACCCCTGGCTCCACTGCGTAGGTGTCGCTGTCCAGATGACTTCCAAACCTGAAGTAATGGCATCCGCGCCTTTACCTGATTTGTAGGAGCTTTTCCAGCCAAATCCCTGTTCTTCGATGTCAGCGGCCTCAGGCTCGGGACCTACATGATCCGCAGGACCTGCACCGTGTGTTTTGCCCAGGGTGTGGCCTCCAGCGATCAGTGCAACTGTCTCCTCATCATTCATACCCATTCTACCAAAGGTCTCACGAATATCCCTGGCTGCCAAGACAGGATCGGGGTTGCCGTTTGGTCCTTCAGGATTCACATAGATCAAACCCATCTGAACAGCAGCAAGTGGGTTTTCCAATTGTCTGTCGCCGGTATACCGCTTGTCTTCAAGCCATTTTTTCTCAGCACCCCAATACACATCTAATTCCGGCTCCCATACATCTTCCCTACCTCCGGCAAAACCGTAGGTTTTAAAGCCCATGGACTCCAAAGCCACATTGCCTGTGAGCACCATCAGATCAGCCCAGGAAATGGCATTGCCATATTTCTGTTTGATCGGCCACAACAACCTTCTGGCTTTGTCCAGGTTGGCATTGTCCGGCCAGCTGTTGAGCGGGGCAAAGCGCTGCTGTCCGGAGCGGGAACCTCCACGGCCGTCACCTGTACGGTAGGTACCTGCACTGTGCCAGGCCATACGGATAAACAGACCTCCATAATGGCCGTAATCTGCAGGCCACCAATCCTGAGATTGGGTCATCAGCGCTTTGATGTCGTTCTTCAAAGCCTGATAATCCAGATTTTTGAATTCTTTGATGTAGTTGAAATCACTCCCCATAGGATTGGAGAGATTGGAATTCTGCCTGAGGATGGTCAGGTTAAGTTGGTTAGGCCACCACTCTGCATTGCCGGTAGCCCGCATGTTGACGTTGCTTTTTTTGGTCGCACCGGAATAGCCATCAGGCGCCTCGGTCACGATCTTTTCCTGAGCGGTTGCTGTCAGAATTACTGACAACATTAGCCCGCAAATCAGTACGAGTTTTTTCATATAGCTAAAATTGTTAATTGACTGGAATGATTACATTTCAAAAGTAAGAGAAATTATCTATGGAAGACAATCGATAAAATCTATGGGCCATTGATCTTATAAATTACCAAAAAAACCGCATTAAAAGACAGGTACTTACTGTAATAACTTATTAGAGAGTAAATTCAACTTGAAAAATGGTAGTTAAATGTATACAAAAAGCATAAAAAAAAGCCCTGCTTACTAGCAAGGCTTCAGGTTTAAGGTCAACTTTTATCATTTAAAGCCTAAGGTTTTGAGATTGCCATGGCTTATTTTTATTGCTTCCAATGGCTGCATGCCATCAAATGTCTGGTCCTGTTCTACGATATAATATTGCATTCCACTTTTCTTTTTAGACTTTAGCAAATTAACGAAAGGGATGCTACCTGTGCCTACAGGAGCAAATCTTCCTTGCGCATCCATATCCTTAGCATGCCATATTTTGAAACGGCCTGGATATTTATTGAAATATTCGACTGGATCAGCACCTGCTTTGGCTACCCAGTACAAGTCCATCTGAAAATTGACAATCGCTGGATCTAAGTTTTCCAACATATACACAATGGGTATGATGCCTTTGGAGTTTGGCTCAAATTCAAATCCATGGTTGTGATACAGAAACTGCAATCCTGCGGACTTACATTTTTCTCCCATTAAAGCCAAAATCCCATTGATTTCATCCAATTCTTCAGACATAGAAATGGTCCTGCTCTCTGGATTGAATTTGAAGTGGCCCATAGGCGGCACGGGGGCTACAAAAAATGTAAAGCCAGCAGCTTTGACATCAGCAATGAGCTGATCGGCATTATCTAAAGTAAACATACTCATATGTGCACTCAGCGGCTTCATTCCAAGTTTGTCCAGTTCTGCCTTAAACTCGGCAGGGGTCATTCCGTAGAATTTGCCGTCCTTGTAATCTGCTGCTTCAATATATTTGTATCCTGTCTCAGCAACTTTTTTCAAAGTTCCTTTGGGATCTGTGCCCATTTCATTTCGGACTGTATACAGGCTGAGACCGCTTTGTTTTTGGCCAAATACAGGAAAGGTCAACAGGAAAGACGTCAGCATCAAAAAAAGGTGCTTGGTTAATGTTTTTTTCATTTTTTAGTCGTTAGGTTTAAGGGCTTTACTTATAGTCAGCAAGATAAGGCGGAATTTAGGAATAGCAGCTTGTAGTGAAGAATAAGAATTTCAGAATCAAATATACCAGAAGGGTGAAGGTTTACAATTCCCATTGTCAACACTATAAACAGCAGCAGCAGGCTTTGATGAATGCTCCAGTTATTCTCCTGTAAAACAGCTGAATAAAAACCAAAATGACCTGTTTCACCTTTGGAAAAACTCCCCAAATCCAAAACTGTATAATTGGGAAGGTACTTGATAATTACCTAAAGAAAATTTTTCTGAACTTATTCAGCCTTTATACCCCTCAATTAGAACAATACCTTTATTCTGACCTAAAACAACTGGGATTCCCAACCTTATTTTTGACTTTTTCCCTTCAAAAAAGCGTTCTGTGGGGTATTCCCACAAATACCAAATGAAACTTTCACTGGAAATCCCTTTATTTTCATAGCCCAAGAGAGCCACATGCCCTGTGTTGCTATTATAATCCGCATCTGTAATCAATCCATCAACTTCGAATTCTGCAATTAATTTTGCTTCATGCAATCCCGGCTCCTGACTAAGGGTATATTGTCTGGTTTTGTTGTTTATCCAATTTTTGGTGAACAAATGGAGTTGTCAGTTTTTAAAAAAGAAAGCTTCACAGTCAAAGTCATTGCTATTAAAAGCAGGCTCAAAAAGACACTTGATCTGAATAGATAAACCATATTTTTTCGGCTTCAACGACATCATTTTGCAGCACATCGCTTTTCTAAATTTTTAGGATCACCAGGTTCGTTCTGTTTCCCCATTTGTTGCCGAAATCTCCTATAAAAATATGAGTGTCGCTCTCAGCCATACCTTCCCAAGGTTAGTAGCATTGCGAATAGTTACTTTTCGGCCGCCTTTTCCTGTTGACGGCATGATTTCATAATTAATGTTTTCGTTATTACTGTCATTGATAGTCCATAACTGATTATTAAAGAATACCAATCCGGAACTTTCATTAAGCTCATGATCCAGATTGCTTATGAACAAAGGGATATAGTTTTCAGGAAAGTTTTCATATTGAACTTCTTCATCCTTCCCAACACAGTAAAACAACAAAAAGGCTGGAAGTAGCAAGCTGTTTATTTTAATCAGTTTATTTGCCATTTTAATTATATGAACCTAGAATTTTAAGTTATCATAAAGTATATATCCAATGCTGACCGTTGGTCGATGAAAGACAATTAAAGGAAAAAGTTTCAACAGAAGGGATAATTCATAAAAAATCTCAAAAATTCCTTATTTGAATGTAAACTCCCTTTATCTGTTTAACTCATTTATAGGCATATTATGCTGGGGTATAGATCAAAATCATTACCACAGTAATGCTTTATCTATGAGATAGTTAAAGTCAATTTCTCGACAAATTAATCATGCTGTAAATGATTTACATAAATCAACTATTTAGACTGCACAAATATTATTAAGGCTAATTTTATTTTGAGTTTTATTATTTACCTAAAACAAAAATCTTCTAAAAATGAAAAAATCATTCTTATTGATGTATGCTATGGTAATTATATTCACTATAGCCTGTCAACCTTCGGCTCACCAAACCGAAGCTGTCGAATCCACCCACTCTTCTTTCACCACATCCGGTGAAGATATAGAACTTTTAAAAAGGTTTATAAACTCCTTTGTTTCTGGCGATTGGGAAACTTATAGGTCTTGTTTAGCTGACTCCGTGTATTATGGCCACAACATATGGCTGAACGATGATCTAGCTAAAACACCTTCCGATATTATAGTGGAAAACCATCGATTAGCCCGGGAGGAAAGATGGGATGGAATGTCAGTCAATCCAGATGCCATTTATGAAGTTGTCACTGATGATAACGGCAATAAATTCGGCCATGTTTGGTGCCAACTTTCGACACTTTCCAGAACTACGGGAAATGACATCAGCATAACACTTTTCGGGTCTTATTGGATCAAAGACAATAAGATTCATTCAGAATGGGCATTATATGACAGAAGCACATTGGAATAAATTTAAAACAGAAAAAATCAAGTAGTTCAACAAGGCTGTCCGATCGATTGCGTGACAGCCTTGTTTTTTTGTAACAGGCTCAAGTTACCGTTTATTATCACTCCTCTTTTGGAGATGATTTGAGCACAAACGGCATATTACACAAGTGCCTATGCATAATAATTGGGCTACTATATTTGGACAAGCCCCAAAAAGTCAATTTCATTACATCATGAATCTGGTCCGTTTTGAACCTTTTCACCGCCAGGAATTATTTTGTTCAAGACAAAATAAACAATGCAGAACCTGGTAACTAGACTTAGTACCTGCAATACGGCAACTGCACCAGCTATGTAGATATACTGGATATCTACTGTTAAAGCTAGTGCAATACTGGCAAGATATAAGGCACCCACTATGAAATCATGGATCCTTACTTTGGAAAGCGTAGGATTACCGATCCTAAGATGTTGGTTTTTAAATGTTTATAAATGTAAAAAAATCATTTTTAAAATCCAACCAAGCACCATTACAGACAAAGCATGTAGAAAACCAGATCAATTACCGACTATTAAAGTCGCATAAAATTTGTTAGGCGCATCTGGCCTGATATCTTTGGCAAAAATTAGTTACATGTTTGAAGGACCTGATTTTCCTGCTTCACTGGATGAAATGCTTTTTGACGAATGGCTCGAGAAAGGCCGCTCTAGTATCATAGGCTATGCTTATCTCCTGATTGTCTGGGATGAACTTGATGAATGTTACCTGCCTTTCTATGCGGAACAAAGAGAAGAAATCCAGGAGTATGCCCGCTATGGCCAATCTCCTGAAAACAGGCTCTTGGTAGCTGCCTTTGACCTCTATTCCGAGAACAGAATCATCTGATGCTTTCGATTTTTGAAGAAAATGATCAGCTCTTCCTGTCAAATTCCACATACTTGAAAGTATGGGTACCATCATCATAAAGCTCTACTAGGCCATATCCTTTGTACGTCTGCTCATAAGGCTCATCACTCCACCAGTTGCCGGATACAGCGCCAACACAATGATATTGTACATTCTGGTAGATCAACGTTTCAACCAAATGGATGTGCCCACTGAGGCAGACTTTGACATTGGGATGCTCAAAAAACAAGTTGATCAGTGACTTGGCATCTGTATGCATCCAAGCTCCAGGAACTACCCAGTTACCTGTTTTGGCATTGTCCCCATCCAAAAATGGTGTAGCCCCCAAAATGGGGATGTGAGAAATCAGGAGTACAGGTTTTTCGGCTGGAATTTCAGTTAGTGTTTTTTTCAACCAATCCTTCTGAACCGGATCCAAGTTGGCGGTATACCAACTTCCATCAGCTTTGGGTTGGGTACTATCGAGCACGATAAAGTGCCAACCTTGCTGCTCAAAAGCATAGTAAGGACGGTCCATTCCATGTTCCCGCATTACCCAGGCTTTCCCAGGGAACTCCTCTTGGTCCGGAGTTCTCCCCCATACATCATGATTGCCGATGCAATGGTAAAACTTCAAATCAGGATAGGCTGACTTGATCCGTCTCCACACTTCCCACTGTTCTTCTGTCTCTTCTTCGCTTTTGTCCAGTGCATCCATAATCAGATCACCTCCATTGACAAAAAAATCCACGGGCTGCTCATTTTTCAATACAGCATCAATACATTTTTTGACTCCTTCCTCAGCGCCGATTCCAGGCTTAATGTGCATATCAGTCAAATAGGCAAATCGCAAAACAGGACTTTTAACTTGGGCTTCAGGTACTGTGCAACTTACCATACTAGCACCGACAGCCCCCATACCAAGTTGCTGCAATAATTTCCTTCTTGAGATTTTGTTAGCCATGTTTTTCAGAAAAAATACAACTTCTTCTTGAAGCCGCATAGGTAGATATTTAGGCAATTAATGTGGGAAATTTTTATGAATAATAAAAAATCAAAAAGATGTTTTTGAGGAATGATTCAGCCTAAAAAATAAAAGTCTGCATGTTGCCATACAGACTTTTTAGTTCAAATAATGTTTAACACTCAAACTATTCTTTTTAGGATTTTTTGGTCCATTTGATGGTACAACCAATAGCTTTGGTGTTGTCGTTGGAAACTTTTTTGCCCTGCATCACCTCACCAACGGCTTTTTCTACATAGCGCTCAGTCACCGCTTCCGGTCTTTGATAATTGTTGTCTATAGCTCCGATATATTTCACAATGTATTTCCCATTCTCCTTATTGAGCAAGTATACGTGGGGAGTCCTGTTGCCTCCATAAGCTTTAATGACATCCTGACTCTTGTCATATAGGTAAGGAAATGGAAAATTTTTGTCTTTAGCCCGCTTTTTCATTTCTTCAAAACTATCCCCTGGACTTACCTGATCATCATTGGAGTTGATGGCAATGACTGGGTAACCAAGAGGGGCAAATTGTTCATGTAAAGCAATCATCCTGTCTTCGTACGCCACGACATATGGACAGGTGTTGCAGCTAAAAATTACAATTGCTCCTTTGGCTCCTTCTATGCCCGCTAAGGAGACCTGCTTCCCATTTACATCAGGCAAGTTAAAATCCCTAGCCTCATCACCTACAGCATATCCTGACCCCTGAGCAAAGGCTCCGAATACAAGCCCTATACCCAAAACCGAAAGAAGAATGTGTTTTCTCATCTGTATATAATTTGATTTATAATATTTGTGTTGGTTTCAACCTACCTTTGTTGAAATGGTTCTTGATCATTTATTGATTTTTGAATTTCCTGATCAAAGCAAAAAGCTCCTCCTGGTCTACCTCCCCTTCATGGAAATGTCTCTTCCCATCTGAAGAGATGAATAATGTGGCAGGTATAGCCCCTGACCAAGAAGGATCTACCTTGTCTATCCAGGAGTTGAAGTCTACATCATCCAATAGCAAGACTGGAGAAAGAATGTTCCGTTTTTCCATAAAAGCAGTCACACGCTCAGGTTTTCGACCATCATCCATGGAGATAAACACCAGTTCTATATCGGTAAAATCTTTAGCCGCCTGCTCAAAATACGGCATCTCCTTCACACAGGGAGCACACCAGGTCGCCCAAAAATTATACAGCCTCAATTTTTCTGAAGGCGCAGCTGTCATGGCCTCAAATTCCTGAAATGAGATCACCTTAAATTGAGGTTCCTGCTCACTAAATCTCGGATTAAAAAGCAGAACAAATACAAACAACACCTTGAGCATGAAAGTCATAAGCACTTTTTTAACCTTAAAAAGAGAACGATTGACCGCACTAAAGGTTAGACCGCTTATCAAATTTTCAGGCAGGACATCCTGAAGAGGAAAGTCTATTCAATTAGGTTTCTTTCTGATCTAAACCACCCACACAGAAAAAAACATACCATAGAGGCACAGCAAAGCCGATAATATATGTAGAAAGGAAAGTTTCCGAAGGATTTGGTAGCTTTAATCCCTATGAAAATATTTTTGACGCTGATCAGCGTTCTGCTGATCACGCAAATGTCCTACGGCCAAGGAATGGTATCTGGAACAGTCCAGGATTTTTCGACAAAAGAACCTCTTGAGTTTGTTTCGGTCGGTGTCTATGCTGTCAAGGATAGCTCGTTGGTTGGTGGAAACATCACTGATCTCAATGGAAAGTTTGAGGTAGACAATATTTCAGCAGGCAGCTACTATGCGGTAGTGAGTTATTTAGGCTACAAATCACAAACTATCACTGGCATTACCTTGCAGCGCAACGAAAAGAAGGTTCTGGAAACCATCTATTTAACCACTGATTTTCAAAACCTACAGGCTGTAGATATTCAAGGTCAGCGGATCGCTACTGAATTTAAAACAGAGAAACAGACTTTTTCTGCTGAAAACTTCGAGGCTGCAATCGGCGGAACAGCTACTGACGTTCTCCGAAATCTGCCGGGGGTCAGCATCAATGGCGAGGGACAACTTTCTATCCGTGGGAATGTGGGTTTTGTGGTAATGCTCAACGGCAGGCCTGTCCAAGGCGATCCTATGATGCTGATCGGCCAACTGCCTGCAAACTCCATAGAAAAAATAGAATGGATTTCTTCCCCTTCCGCCCAATATGATGCCGAAGGCAAAGCCGGGATCATCAACATCATTCCAGTGCAAGGGACTACAGATGGTTTTTTTGTACAAGTCAATAGCAGATATGGACTACCCGCTATTCAAAACTATGACAACGCCCAACCCCAAACCCGCTATGGAAGTGATTTCAATTTGAACTGGGTCAAAGGAAAGTGGGATGTGTCAGTCGGGGCAGCTTATCTGAGAAACGATCAAGCAGGCCGAAGAGACGGATATGTCATCACCTACCGCGGGGATACAGCCACACATTTTCCTTCCAATGGAGAAAGGAGCATCAACGAAACAAATTACTCAGGCAGGTTTACATTAGGATATAGCCCCAACCGCAAAAACAACCTGAATCTGGGTTTTTATGCCGGGGTGAGGGACAGGGTAAGGACAGCTGATATCCTTTACTATGGCAACCACCGGCAGGTAAATGGAGTCCGTCAAGATGGGTTTCAGTACTTCAATGCCAATGATCAATTCAGAAGAGGTGATTTTGCTTTGGGGAGCTTGGATTATACCCACACTTTTAGCTCAGAGGCCACTTTAGCCTCTTCACTCCTTTATGAGTACACCATGCTGGGCGGTCCTACTATCAATAGAAACCTTGGCTATCCAGATCTCGGCACGATCTATCAAGATGAATACAATACCAATGACAACCCACTGAACGGCATCAGGTGGAACTTGGACTACAAGTTCAAGCCACTAAAGATCGGGCAACTTCAGGCTGGCTATCAATTTCGATACCTCAACCACGTAGGTGATTTTTTCTATGAGCGACGCAACAATGAAACCGGACAGTTTGAGTTGGTGCCAGAATTTTCCAGCAAGGTGACATTGGACAGGCTGATCCACGCTGGTTTTTTACAGCTCAACAAGACCATCAATAAATGGGCATATGGGGCAGGAATGAGACTTGAAGTGATGAACAGAGACTTCAGCCTTGTTGACAAAGCAGGCACATTAGATACCTTATACCAATATGATTATGTCAGACCATTTTTGTCTGGCAATCTCTCCTACCAAGCTTCAGAAGAAACCAAATGGTTTATGAATTTCAGTCAGCGTGTAGAAAGGGAGACAACCTTCAAAATGAACCCTTTCCCAGAAAGGGAACACAGTGAGACGCTAGAACAGGGGGACCCGAATGTACTGCCGGAATTTATAGACCAGCTTGAACTGGGGCTTGTCAAAAGCATTAACGACAACAGCTTTTACCTTACTGCCTACTATACCAGAGTCAATAATCTTGTGAATAGGGTCAATACAGTCTACAATGACACCATCCTCAACAGGATTTACTCTAATGTAGGCACAGGTCGTTCTTTGGGTCTGGAACTGGGAAATGAACTCTTTATTAGCCGCACATGGAAAGCATATTTTGGCGGAAATGTTTATCGCTATACCATCAAAGGGGAATTTGCCGAACGGCCCATTAATCAAGCAGCATGGGTGTACAATATCAACTTCAATACCACCGTCAACCTTTCCAAAACCCTAAGTACACAGTTCACATTCAATTACCTTTCAAGGCGTGTCACAGCCCAAGGCGAAGACTCTAGGTTTTATCAACCATCCCTCAATGTGAAAAAAACCTTTGTTGACGGAAGGCTATCGCTCAACTTCCTTTGGCAAAATATCGATATGGGTCTCCTAAGAACCAACGAACAAAGGATCACCACCTTCCGACCTGGTTCTTTTTATACCACTACCAATTACATCTATGAGGTAGACATGCTGCTGATCAACCTTTCCTATACCCTCAACAGCGGCAAAAACAGGTCGAAATTTGTGAAGAGTGAATTTGGGGAAAAGGAATTTTGATTTAGTGTAAGTTGCTCGAAAAACAAACCTGAACGGATAGAGAATTCTATTGAAAAAGAAACCGTTAGGAAGTCGCTTTTTCTATGGATCCAATAAATGACTATGCATTAAAAAATCAAATCCATAAATGCATGTTATGTAAGTTGTTCAAAACAGTGGTATAAGTATTGAAGAGGGGTTTTGGAATTGATTAATAGGTACTAAAATCCAACAAAACCATCGATAAACCATTCCCAGTAAACCTGCTGGCATATTTTAATAACCTCTCAAACACCCTCATTACATTCACAAAAACCCTACACCCTGATATAAACCCTTTTCTTGTCCATCCAATAGCCAATCAGCCAAATCAAGAGCATATAAGCCAGAGAAAATAGAAAAGAAGCATTTTTGGGATCAAGCCAGCTGGTAAACAGTTGCCTATATATCACATCCTGCAATGACCCCTCACCTACCGGAATCATTGAAAAAACAGAGATGACTATTCCAGAAAAGACATACAAAATCAAGGGATTTCTGCCAAAGACCTGAAAAAAGTAAGTCCAGCTACTGATCTTTCGGATTTCTATGATAAAGATCAAAATAGCGATAAGGATAAGGTCCCAACCAACTGTAAGCAAAACATATGGGCTAGTCCATATTTTTTTATTGATCGGGAAGCCAATATTCCATACATAGCTGACAAGAATCAATGCCACCCCAATCGTCACAAGTTGCTTTACAGTAGCTGAATTGCTCCCTTTTTGTTGGATAAACTTTCCTACCAAAAACCCGGCAAGTACATTGACAGCTGAGGTCACCGTACTCAGGATCCCTTCCGGGTCAAAGGGTATCCCCTCTCCCATATACATGCGCTCCGCTCCAATGACGGCAAGATCCAGCTTTATTTGGGCATTACCCGTCAGGCTATAGGGATCAACTGAATCACCAAAAAAATACATCAATGGCCAGTAAAGCAAAAGCATCCCTCCACTAAAGATCCATGCAAACTTAGTCCCTCCCCAATACAAGACCAAAGCAGCCAACAGGTAGGCAAGCGCAATCCTTTGCAAAACTCCAAAAAACCGAACCTCAGTGAGATCTATAAAGACAAGCTTTCCTGCAGCATCATAATCTGCAAATGGGAAGGCATTCAGCAGCCATCCTATGGCAAAAATCAAAAAACTCCTTTTGAATATTTTGGCATAAAACGCTGAAGCAGGCATGTCTTTCATTTTCTTCAGCGCAAAACTCATTGCATTTCCCACTACAAATAGAAAGGTGGGAAATACCAGGTCTGTAGGGGTGAAGCCATGCCACTCAGCATGCATTAGCGGACCATACATGTGACTCCAACTGCCTGGTGTATTTACGATGACCATAAAAGCTATAGTCATCCCCCGCAAAACATCCAAAGCCAAGTAGCGGCTGTTTAACAGCTTAGCCTGTTGTTCTATAGTCACCTGTTGCGCCATAAGTCTTTATTTTAGAATAAATAAGGATATTACCAAAAGTTTGTTACTGTACTTATTTCCAAAATAAAATTTAAATTCGGAAAAATATGGAAAAATCAAAACTGTTTTCATTTTGGATTTCCCTTTTGTTTCTTGTCTTCATTTTTCGAGAGGGATTGTCGCAGGTTCAGGGTGAATGGACTTTGCTGGAGAACCGATTTACCCATCCTGAAATCCACAAAGCCCAAATATCCTTGACCAACAAAGGAAATTCACCTATAAAGGCTGGATGGAAGCTTTATTTCAACACCATTTTTATATCTGTTTATACCGAATCCCTAAATACTGATATTCAGATCAAACACCTTCAGGGGGATTTTTTTGTGGTAGAAGGTCAGACTCCTCAGATTGAGCCCGGATCAAATTTCAACCTTCTTTACCAAAGTCGTGGTCCATTTCTTAAAAATGCATACGCTCCAGAAGGCCTGATCCTGCTGCATAAGGATGGTCATGTTGAAGAAATCAAATCCTATAAATCCCAAGAATTTACAGCAGGTCAATTGGCAGAAATGGCAAAAGATACCCCTCTGCCCATTCCCACTTCTCAAATACGCTTCGCTCAAAATGAGCTGATTCAACATTTACCAAAAGCATCTCTTCCTCCCTTTTTACCTACTCCAAAAACCTGGAGCTACTACAGCTCGCCGATCAAGATCCCAAACCCAAGAATTATCCTCGAAGCGTCCAGTCTCTTCCCGCTCACTGCTGCCTACATACAGGAGAAACTGGAAACATGGCAGCGGCCTGATTATCGCAAAAAATCCATCATCCAAATCCAATTCACCGCTTCAGCTCATCTACCTGAAGAAGGATATGTCTTAGAAGTCAAAGGACGAAAGGTGAATATTCAGGCCAGAACTGAAATGGGTGCCTTTTATGGTTTTCAATCTTTTATGGCACTATTGCCCCCTACCTTTTCAGAAAACCCGGATCCACAGCTTATTCTTCCTCAGGTAAAGATCCAAGATGAGCCTGCCTTTGGCTATAGGGGATTTTTCTTGGATGTGGCTAGAAATTTCCAAAGCAAAGAGCAAGTGAAAAAGATTTTGGACCTAATGGCACATTACAAGCTGAATGTATTTCATTTCAACCTAGCCAATGATGAAGGCTGGAGAATAGAAATACCAGGGCTTCCTGAGCTTACGACTTTTGGTAGCAGAAGGGGATTTTCTCAGGATGAGTCTGAATTTTTATGGCCTTACTATGCCTCAGGTGCTTTTCCAGATCAAAGTGATACCGGAACGGGATATTACAGTGTCGGTGATTTTCAAGAAATTCTTACCTATGCCAAAGCTAGACATATTGAAGTGATCCCTGAACTTGGAGTGCCTGCGCATTCACGCGCGGCAATTTTGGCAATGGAAAAAAGGTACCACAAACTGATGCAAGAAGGAAAAGAACAGGACGCACTTGCCTTTAGGCTAGCAGACCCAAAGGACGAGTCTATTTACCTTTCTGCACAGAATTTTAAAGGAAATACTGTCTGCGTGTGCCAAGAATCAACCTATGCCTTTTACGAAAAGTTGGTAAGTGAAATCAAAGAGATGTACAGTGCAGCCGGTGTACCATTGACCAATTGGCATACAGGAGGAGACGAAGTCCCGAGAGGCGCCTGGAAAGCTTCTCCTGTCTGCGCTGAATTTTTGAAACAAAAATCTACGGTTAAATTCGAGGAGCTGAATGATTATTTCAGGTCACGGACTGCAGACATTCTCCAAAGGCATGGCTTGCAGATAGGCGGTTGGGAAGAAATAGGATTAGTCCATCAGGGAAATGAGAAAATCCCAAATCCAAGGTTCACCAATGCCAACTGGAGGTTATATGCCTGGGATGCTGTAGCAGGATGGGGTGGTGAGGACATGGCTTACCGGCTAGCGAATGCAGGTTATCCGGTAGTGATATGCGCTAGCGCAAATTTCTATTTTGACCTGGCTTATAACTGGGATCCTGACGAGCGGGGACATACTTGGAGTGGTGTGGTAGATATGTATCAGGCGTGGAAGACGGTGCCTGGAAAACTTTACCTTTCACATGACCAAACCATTGAAGGAAAAGCATGGAATTGGGAGGAACAGGGTAAAAAGTTTACCCAATTAACAGAGAGTGGAAAGAAAAACATTCTTGGCGTATCGGGTCAGCTGTGGACAGAAACAGTAAAAGGACCGCAAATGATGGAGCAATATCTCCTGCCAAAAATGTTAGGTTATGTAGAAAGAGCCTGGAACGGAGACCCCGAATGGGCTGATGCAGGTTCAGAAAAAGCAATCAAGGTAATGAGGGAAGCAGCATGGATCCAATTTGCAAACCTTGTGGGACAGATTGAACTCCCAAGATTAGCACAACTTCATGGTGGATATAGTCTCAGCATTCCCAAGCCAGGAATAATAGTGAGAGACAACAAAGTGATGGCTAATGCTCCCCTGCCTGGAATGCTAATCCGATATACCACAGACGGCACGGAGCCACATGCTGGCTCAGCCCTGTTTCATGAACCAATTCCATTTGAAGTAGGTCAAGGTTACCAGTTCAAACTCTTTTTACCATCAGGAAAAAGTGGAAGATCCTCAGGTTTGGATTAAAGAAAGGGGATGGATTTTTGGTATTTGAGAATCAATGCCTCATTGTGGGCCCCACCTGTATCAGAATTGGAGCTGACAAAAATCTCAGGCACCATCCCCCTTTCCAAAAGCAAGCCCACAGCCTGCACCACCATGGCCTGAAGCAAGGCAGTACCCACTACCGTAGAAGTCGGTCCTACCCTACCCTCTAGCCCATCAAATGGAATGACAGCATCACCAATTTCGCCGAAGTTGTCAAGGCAGAGATCCGCCAACTCATACAGTTTCAGGCCGGAAGAATGCCTGGAGTCAACCGATTGGCTATGGGCAAGATTGGTAAGGGCAATAACTTTTGCACCTTTGCCCTTGGCAAACTGTGCCATTTCGATACTAACCGGATTTCTACCTGAATTGGAGGAGATGATGAATACATCCTGCTCATTGATGGGATAATAGGAGAGCAATTGGGCTGCATAGCCTTCTTGACGCTCGAGTTCAGTACTTCCTGTTGCACTTTCATGCAACATCAGAGCAGGATCCAGAATAGGGATTACCCTTGCAAAGCCGCCTGCTCTATAAAATAGCTCTTCCGCAAACATGTGCGAATGCCCCGTCCCAGAACAATATAGCCACCCCGATCCTGCCATAGCATCAGCAATCCATTCAGCGGCCTGTAGAAGTGCTTGTTCTTGAGCAAAAGCCTTTTGAAGCTTATCCAAAACAGCTTGTTGGTAAAGGAGGTAGGGGTGATTGGGCATGGGAATATTTGATAAGTTTTAAAAATATTAAAGATAAACTTCATGAACAATCATCGTATCTCAAAAAGAAGAAGAACTGTTATTCACTATGTGAA
>DAIPZN010000076.1:0-22134 GCA_036782195.1 Cyclobacteriaceae bacterium
GGACAAACATGTTTGACTGTGTCTTGGGCAAAGTCCAGTCCCGCCTACCCAAATACATCCCCACCGTAAAATATGCCAGCCAAGGAAAAACCGGGTTCCAGCCGTTGTACAAGGTGTTTCTGAAAAAACCCTTGACTGTCCAAAAATCCCTGTATTGCAGCGACTCAAAATCCCATCCTGTCTCATAAGGGATTGCCACCATCAAGCCGTGAAAAACCGACACTGCTGTAAAAGCGGCTATCAGGTAATATTTCTTGTCCATAAAAAGCAACAAGGCGGCAATGTGCATGTACCCGCCATAAAAGTGCAGAATATCTGCTGGCCACCAGAGGTAAAGCAAAAGCCCCAAAACAAACAAAAACAAAGCCCTTTGGTGGATTGTACGCCTTAGCTTGTCTTTTTCCTCTACGGTATAGCTAGGTCTATTGGTCATCAATGCCACGCCCATACCTGCCAGGATCACGAAAACGGTACTGGAATTACCACTGAACAGGGACAGGATCTTTCCCGCCACGCCGGTGTCACGATAATTGCCGAACACGATGTTGAAGTTGACGATATACATCCCGTAAATCGCATAGGCCCTTGCCAGATCAAAGCCGATCAAGCGTTTGTTTGCTTCCATTGTATCTGATGCGTCTGTTACAGGCGCAAAATCAGAAGCTTTTGCGGGCCTGGATTTGACCTACATCAAATAATCAGATTCTGGCTCTTATCCTGCTTAAGGTTTCCAGGGAAATCCCCAGATAGGAAGCTATGTGGGTCAAGGGGATTTTTTGAAGGAGATGCGGCTGTCTTTCCAAAAGAAGCGAATACCGCCTGGTAGCATCCAGGGTCCGGAATTCAAACAGCCTGTTTTCCAACCAGATGCTGTAATATTCCGTCAGGAGCAAGTCAAATGCTACCAGCTTAGGAAAAGCTGTTTTTGCTTTTTGGAAAAGCCTGTAATCTGTCTGGGTGACCACGGTATCCGTCAAGGCCTGGATGAACTCCCTGCTAGGCTGCTGAAGGCAATAGCTTTCGAGTGTCACGGCAATGTCGTCCTGGAAAAAAAAGCCCGTGGTGATTTCCTTGCCATCGTGGATGTAATACCTCCTCAGAATCCCTTCGGCTACGCTGTAGCTATGCCTGCACACCTCACCCTGCCTCAGCAGGAAGTCCCCTTTTCTGTAGGTTCTGGTTTTTGATATGCCTTGAAGGGCCGAAAGGGTATCCGGGTCAAGGCTTTCGGCAAATTGTTTGATGTTGGAAAAATATTCATCCATGCTTGTCAGAGGTTATGGCTTGGATCAGAACGGTGATACCGGGATTGGCCATACAAGATAATCAGAAAGCGCTTGCGATAGAATAAAGCGGATCCCTCAAAGCGGTGTTTGTGTACACGCCTCCTGAGGTAATAGCGGTCCCGGAAGCAGGAGAACGGAGGGATCACAGGCTTGCCGAAAACAGCATTAACCGGAATCCTCCGACCGCTGAAGTTCAGCTTGTCATTGCCATAAAACCCTATGTAATATATGTTTGGAGTAGAAGATATACCGAAATTTTTCCTGGCCTTTTTCCTCGTACTTCCGGTCATTTCGATCCTGCACGAGGGAGGGCATATTTTCTTTGCCTGGATCATGGGAGGAAAAAACATCAGGTTGACGGTAGGCAGCGGGGATGTGATCTTTCGGGCAGGGATGCTTGAGCTGCGCAGGTACTACTTCTGGTACGGCTTGTGTTCTTTCGACAACCTCAAGCGGAACCACCGTTTTGCCAATATCCTTATTTTTGCAGGCGGCTCCTTATTCAATGCTGTGTCAACAATCGCCGTGATCTACCTGATCAACAACGGCTACCTGGAGCCGAATCTTGCCACCTACCAGTTCACCTATTTTTCGCTGTACTACGTCTTCTTTGCGCTCCTGCCCATGGAATATCCCGGGGGGAGTTATAGTGACGGCAAGATTATCCTTGACCTGATCCGCAACAAGAAGCCTTTTACAAACAACACCTACTACATCCAGTGGAGCGAGGAGGATAACCATTGGCAGGTACTGAACCACCAAAAGGAAATGATCCAGGCCTATGAAGATGAAGCGCAGGCAATAGAAAAAGCCCGTGAAGTGGCACAGCGCAACCGGCCAAGCCGGCTCCTCCAAACCAAAGACGGCAAGGAGGTAGAAGTCCAGAACTATCCCAGCATCCCCTTGTGATGGTGCTTCCGCTACAAAATGTCGCGCTTTCCGTCGGTTGTCCGCCATATGGCAGCAGGTCAGCCGCGCACACCAGCCTGTCTACCTGATCATGGCCTCTGAATATACCAGCCACAGAGGCGTCCCGATATCCATATTGTAAATCTCCGTGGGTACGCTGCCCAGGCTTAGCGAAGGCAGCGGGCTATTGCCCTTCAGCCCCAACACGAGTAGGTCATGCTGCCCTTCCCGCAGCCGCATGCAGATCCTTTCGGCTTTGCTTTTTCCGGCGGCTCTGACCAAGGTGTAAGGCACTCCGGAAATTTCTTTATGCCGCTTCTGCAGCTCCCTGAACCTAATATCCACCAATTCCTTTGCCTTTTTCACAGCCTTCTCCTCAGAGATGAGCGGAAAATACTGCGAGGGAAGCCTGTAGACATGCATGATCTCCAATTCCAGACCCAGCTGGTCTGAAAGGCTCTTACTGAGCCGCATGGCATGAACGGACGTGTCCGTAAAGTCTATCGGAGAAAGCACCCTTTCAATTTTGAAGGGGGCACCTTCCGGATAAACCAACACACTGCAGGGAAGCGTTTTGAGCAGTTTTGTGCCTAGGGTACCGGTGCTTTTGGTTTGTTTCTTTTTTCCCAAAAGGGTCAGCTTTATCCCGAAACGTTTGACCAGATCGGCCATCATCACCTCTGTGTTGGGTTCTTCGCTGACGAGGATCTCATAAGCACAGCCTCCGGCAAAATGCTCGGCAACGATGTCGGAAATATTGGCCTCTACGGCTTTGCCGAGATCCACATCCCCGTACAATTCGCGGGAATCAAAGCCCAGTTCGGATGTTTTGATGTTATGGACAAAGTACACCTTCCCTGTTGGCAGGCGCTCACAGATATACTTGGTGAAAGCCACGATTTTTTCGACCATATCGCTCAGATCAAGGCAGACCATCAGCGTGCCTATGGTGATGGGCCTGTCAAATTTTTGAGGCTGCGGCATATGGCCACCCTTTCCTGTCGGAGCCGGCGTCTGCGGCTTGTCGACACGCTTGGCCAGCATTTCTTTGACGAGCTGTTGGTAAGCTTTCCGCTGCTGTGCCTGGCTCAGTTTTTCACCTTCCTGGGCTTCCTCATCCAGCCCACGGTAGAGGCTGTAACACATCAGCAGGAGGATGATGGCAAAAGGGAGCCCCGTGATGATCACTGCCGTCTGCAATGCCTGCAAGCCTCCACCCAGCAGGAGCACCGCCGCTATAGCGCCCCCTGCCAATGCCCAGAAAATCCGCAGACCCACTGAAGGATTGAGTACCCCCCCGGAGGTAAGGCTTACCACAACCAGCGAACCGGAGTCCGAAGAGGTCACAAAAAACCCTGCGATCAACAGCACACCGATAACGGAAAGAACGGTGGAAAAGGGCAGTTGCTCAAAGAACACGAACAGTGCTGTGGACACATCCTCTGTCACGGCACTGGCAATGCTGGTATCCCCTGCCAGCGTCTGATGGAGCGCTGTACCTCCGAATGCCGTCATCCAGAGAAAGGAGAGCAGCGTCGGAGCGATCAATACACCAAGTACAAACTCCCTTACGGTCCTCCCTTTGGAAACCCTGGCAATGAATATGCCCACAAATGGGGACCAGGAGATCCACCAGGCCCAGTAAAAGGCCGTCCAGGTACCCTGCCAGTTGTTGTTGGTGTAAGCTTCATTCCAGAAAGACAGCTGCATAAACTCCCCGATATAGGAGCCGGTATTCTGTACGTAGGAGCCGAGAATGAATACCGTCGGTCCAAGTACCAGCACGGCCAACAGGATGAACAAGGCTACGCGGATGTTCCACTCACTTAATATCCTTACGCCTTTGTCGACGCCGGTTACCACTGAAATGGTGGCGATCCCGGTAATGACCGCAATGAGGATCAGCTGGGTGGTAAGCGTGTTGGCTACAGCGGGAAACACATGGTTCATGCCGGCAGATACCTGCTGTACACCCAGCCCCAAAGAGGTAGCCAGACCGAAGAGCGTGGCGATGACTGCCAGTGTATCGATCATATGCCCCAACACACCATGGATCCGGTCTCCCAGAAAGGGATAAAACGCGGAACGCACCGTCAGCGGCAGCTGTCTGTTGAAAGTGAAAAATGCCAGGGCCAGGGCCACCAGCGCATAAATGGCCCAGGCGTGCATGCCCCAATGCAAAAAAGTAAAATTCATGGCCTGTCTTGCTGCTGCCGGCGTGCCGGCTTCTCCAAGGGGTGGTATCTGAAAATGGGTCACCGGCTCCGAGATACTCCAGAACAACAAGCCTATGCCCATGCCCGCACTGAAAAGCATGGCAAACCACGCCGAAGTACTGAATTCCGGTTTGGCATCATGCCCTCCCAGCCTTATCCCACCGAAGCGGCTAAAGGCCAGGTACAGGCAAAATGCCACAAAAACATTCACACTCAAAATGAAAAGCCAGCCCATGTTGGCAGTTACGGTCACCTGAACCTTGCTGAAGATCTCTTCTGCATTCTCCCGGAAAACAAGCACCAAGCTGATGCTGGTCACCAGAAAGGCGATGGAGGACCAAAACACAGGACCATTGACTGGCAGGCCCCAGGATTGATGTGTTGTACTGCTGACTTTTCCCATAGTATCTAGTCTAAAACTTTAGAAATAGTAACCCATATTGATGTTGAAACGCAGGTGCCAGGATGTGTCTCCCGGAGTGCCTGTAGCCAGGGCATTTGTCCATTCAGGGCCCAGCCATGGATGGTTGTAGCCAAACGCCGCATCTGTGTAAATGAACATGGACCCGGCAGTCCAAAGCGCTCCCAAGACGTTCATATGGGTATCTTCAAAACCACGTATCCTTTTTTTTAAGTACCCATAGTTATTGTAGAAGGTGATGCCCTGAAGCAGGCGTGTATCTACAGGCAGGTGATATGCTATACCTGCGGTATATTTTTCCCCTTTTGTTGCCACATTATAGAGGGATCCATAAGCTCCCATTTCCACAAAATCCGACTCCGCGCCTTAAGGCTGTATCCGGTAAAGCATTCCCTGAAGCTTCACATTCCAGGCACTTCCGGGCTTGTACTCATAATGCAACGCAGCGGCATACCTGGTTCCATTTCGGTCAGTGTCCAGGTTATATAGCAGCCCGCCTTGCAGCGAGACCCCTATTTCCTGAGCGAGGTTTGGACCCAGACGTCTGATGACCTTGTAGTTCAGCTGGTTGTTTTCCTTGTTCCGGCCAAGGATATCATAGGAATAGCGGTTTGGAGAGCCCTCTGTGGAGCTGAAAACAAAATCCTCAGCACTTTTGTAATAGGCTACCTGCCATTGCCACCTGTTGTGGTCGTGTATGTACTTGATCCCCATATCATGGTCATCCTCAAAACCCGTATAGTAGGTGATGTTGAAAAACCAGTTGTTGGAGTTGTATTCTTGGATGCCGAAAGGTACCTGGTTGAGTCCTATCTGAATCTGGGACCTTTCAGAAAAATCATGCTGGAACCAGCCATGCTTCAGAAAAGCGCCACCAAATGTCTCGGAATAGACCCTGAGCTCCGCGTTCAGCTTGATGCCTTTATAGGCTGATGCCACATTGATCCTGAACAGGTCATAGCCAAAATCACCTCCCCGCTTCAATTGGTCTGTTTTCCAGGAGGACAGGTTGTAATTGAAGCGCAAGGCCCCTCCTATTTGAAGTTCTGGCTTCTCCTCGGCCTGCCCATCCTTGTCCTGTGCATGGCATAAACTACTCATCAAGCACGCAACGATGCCCAATAGCCAACCTTTTGGTGTGTAAAAATGTGGCAGCAAGATCAGAATGTTTAAATCCGGTAAAAAATAACACACCAGAATCCTCAAAGATGGGACCAGAGATCAGGATCCGGGAAAAAAATCGGCAACAGATGAAAGCAAGCTCATCCCACAAAAAAATAAGCAGCGTTCGCCAAAAAGCCATTTAAGCATCATTGGCCCGATGCATAATCACAGTATCGAACAAAAGGTATTAAAGGATTTTAAGGCATTTCTCCCTTCGTTTTCTGATTTACCCTCCCACCCTATTCTGGTAGCATCACGCAGCAGCCAGACGTCAGGCACTGGATCACTTCGGAAAATAAAAGGTGGGAGGTGGTCAAACCGGTAAATTTCATTTTCAAAACCGGACCCCGAGGTTCAGCGTCCCGACATAGACAGGTTTTTCACCGGTGAAATTCCGGATAGGATGCGGGTTGCTTTGGGCAACCAGATAGTAAAACCCGTGCTGCATCAGGAGATACGGGCTGACTTTGCTGTTGGCCCGCCGGGCAGGGCTCAACAGTTCCCATCTATAACCGGCAAGCAGACCTGCTTCATAATCCCAGCTGGTGTAATCCCTGCCGTCCAGGACATTGCGGCGATTGAAGCCGGGTCCGAAGGCCTGGTAAAACTCCGCATGCAGCCCCTTCCAAATGTACTGCCGATACCCGAAGGTCAGCGCATAGTTGGCAAAATCCCCTTCATCTTCCCTGAATTCATAAGGCCTTACATGTACCCCAAGAAACACCTCTCCGGCAAGTTGGTTTCTCTGCCAGGTCTGGTATGTGGCCTGGCCCTTATAGATGTTGCCGGGATAAAAAGGCCAAAGCAGATTGACTTCCGCACCCCATTTTTTTTCGTTCTGCGCCTGCACCCCTGCAGCCAAAACCGCGCACAATAAGCCTGATAACAGCAGTCGTTTCATATGGTCATCTTGTTTAGTATGTGATGACACAAAGATTGGATCCACAACAGCCAGTTTTCGTTGACTTAAATCAAGAAAATCCGAAAGCTCAAATCATTTCCTGGACCTGATACGGCTCAGGGTTTCGGGTTTTACCCCCAGATAGGAGGCCAGCATGTATTGCGGCACTTCCTGCAGCAACTTTGAGTTTCGGCTCTGCAATTCCTGATACCTATCCTCCGGGCTTTCGAACATAAAAGCATCCAGACGTTTGGCTACCGTCAGGTACAGGTGCTCGGCCACCAATCTCCCCACCCTGTCGATCTCTGGGTACTGTTCATAAAGCGCCGACAGTTCCGCCTTGTTGATCTTGAAAATCACGCCCTCTTTCATGGCTTCAATATGGTGGTCAGATGGCTGCCCGGTCAGGAAACTCCTGTAGTTGGAGACAAAATCGCCCGGGAAAAAGAATGCGGTCACCTTTTCATCTCCCTCATCCAGGTAGTAAAACCGAAAAATACCTTCTACGGCAAACGCAATGAATTCACAGACCTCCCCTTCCCTCAATACCAGATCCCGCTTTTGGTAAACCTTTTTTTCCAGGTGTGCGGCAAAGGCCTCCCAGGCCTTATCAGAAAGACCCCCAAAACTGTTGAAAAACTGGCGGATGGATTCAGGTACCGGTTTTTTTGGAGCTGCCATGTTGATCCTCGAATGAGTGTAGGTGGTTTGACAAGTGGAGTATTTGGTCAGGCATGGGGGCTAATCCGGTATGCTGATCACGACATTCCCTTTTTTCCTGCCCGAATCCACATAGCTGTGTGCTGCCACGATCTGATCCAAGGGATAAACCTTGTCTATGACCGCCTGCAAGGCTCCGGCTTCATAGCGCCTTTTCAGGGTTTCCAGCTGTTGCCGGGATTCAGCGGCCACCTCCAGTCCCCCGACAGTTTTGAATCCCCCTCCCTGCTTCAGGAGCTTCCTGCACTGTCTTTTGGTTGTTTTGCCGACGGCATCAAATATTGCATCAAATTTCTCTTGATGCTCAAGAAAGTTTTCCTCATCATAGCAGATAATCCTGCCTATACCCAGTGCTTCCATCAGGGTTCTGCCTGCCGTACTGCATACCGCTGTCACCTGGGCGCCCAAGGCCACTGCCAATTGGACAGCAGCCGAACCGACAGCACCGGTGGAGCCTATGACCAGGATATGGTCATCTTTTTTCACTTTGAGCTTGTCCAGGAAGTAGACGGCCGTCTGTCCTCCGAAAACCAATGCTGCAGCTTCCTCATAAGTCGCATTTGCAGGCATGGCCGTCACAAAAGCATCCTCTTTGATTTTAAGATAGGCCGCATGTGTCCCAAATCCGAAACCTGTCATTCCAAAAACCCTGTCCCCGCTTTTGAAACGGCTTACCTTTGCGCCCGTACTTTCCACTGTTCCGGAAAAAACCGTTCCCAATATGGGTTTTCGGGGTTTGGAAAAACCCAGGACCAAGCGCATGATGGGTTTCATCCATCCCGGTACAGCGAGCGACCTCACGCGGACATCCCCTGAATTTACCGCTGATGCATATACCCTTACACACAACTCATTCTCCTTGGGTACCGGCTTTTCAATCTCGCGGATTTCCAGGACTTCCGGACCTCCATAACGCGTACAGATCACTGCCTTCATTGTCATTTTTTAGGTTTCTTTTGCGTATCAGAGCTGTCTCTCTGTAGGGCCAGTCGGATAATCCCTGCTATGTGAGCCTGCCGGGTTTCCGGCTTTTTGGCAAAGAGCAGCAAGGTCAGTTTGAGCTTGATCGTGGACCTGCTCAATCCCATAAATGCCGCTTTGGCACCCTGGTGCAATGCAAATGCTTTTTCAAGGTCATCGGGTATGGTCAGCTCCTCTACTTCATCCAGGATGCTCCATGAGCCGTTTTGTTTGGCCGTTTCGATGCTGAGGTAACCCGCTTCGGTCATCAGCCCCATTGCCGTTAGTTGGTGGACTTTATCCTTGTTGATTTTGGACCAGGTGCTCTTGGGTTTCCTTTTGCAGAAAAACTGATGTGAGGTCTCGCTGTCAATCTTGATTTTCTTGCTGTCAATCCAGCCGAAACACAAAGCCTCATCCACTGCCTCACTCCAGGTCAGAGAGGGCAATCCCGATGATTTGGTTTTGAAAACCACCCAGACTGCCTCCTGGGTCATGTGGTTTTCGTTCAACCACTGACGCCATTCCCTCTGATCAGCCGGATAAAAAACCACTGTTTGCTCCATGTTTCATTCGGCTTTATACGCCATATACCGACAAATTAGCAATTTACAAGCGCAATTTTACCGGCTGAGTCAGAAAATAAACCGCCGATCATTCCGACGCTGACACGGGGTCAGCCCGACCTGTAACCGCCATCCAGCTTCCGGTAAGGACCAAAAAGCGGAAACCCCTACTGTTTGGCCTCCGCTTTCCAGAAAAACCCGCTACGCAAGTGTATCTCGCAATTTAAGGCTTGTTTGCCCGCCGATCCGATAGGAACCTCCAATGGCAACAGAGCAGCACCTCTTCCGGCTACGCCTCTTGCTTGGTGACGGTACGGGCGCGAAAGGTTACCTGCTGTTTCTTTCTTCAAGTTCCAACAAGTATTTTTTCCGATACAGCCCCCCGCCATAGCCTGTCAGTTCCCCGTTGGAGCCTATCACCCGGTGGCAAGGGATAATTATCGACACCCTGTTCATGCCATTTGCCTGAGCAACAGCCCTTACACTTTCAGGGCTTCCGATGGATATGGCCTGCTCTTTATAGGATTTGGTTTTACCATATGGAACAGATTGCAAGGCAGTCCAGACTTTTTTCTGAAATTCAGTACCTATGGCATCCAAGGACACGGTAAACTCTTTTCTTTTTCCGTTGAAATATTCTTCTAGCTGGACTTCCAAGGTATCAAAATGGCTGTTGTCCCCCTGGATAATGGTGGCATTTAGCTGCTTGGCCAGCGACTTTAACCCTGTCTCCAGCATTTTTCTATCCGTAAATTCCAGCAGACAGATCCCTTTTGGGGTGGCACATGCGATCATGGTCCCTAAGGGTGTCTCGAATCTTTTCAGGTCTATCACCTGATGTTCTTTTCCCTTTTTGGGGGAAACACCGAAAACATTCCTGAAACTGTCACCAAATCCACTTAGGGATTCAAACCCCGTATCATATGCGGTATGTGTGACACTTTCCCCTTGTTGGATCTTTTTGAACGCGGAATTAATCCTGAACAACCTCTGGTAGGCCTGGAAGGTAATGCCGTGATTTTTCAGAAACCACCTTCTTATTTGGCTGGGCGCTATCCCTCTTTTTCTCAAATCAAAATCTCTGAACCTTAAAGACGGATTCAGGGAGAGTTCATCGATCAGCTGTTGATACAGAACTGGTGTTTTGTTGAGCTTTTCCAAAGGCCTGCAAACCTTACAGGGCCTGTATCCTTTGGTGATGCATTCCTTGGTGGTCTTAAGGAATTCCACGTTTTCGAACTTGGGTTTACGGGCCGTACAGGTGGGACGGCAAAAGATACCCGTGGTTTTGACAACCGTAAAAAACACCCCCTCAAATGCAGTGTCCTTTGCTACGATGGCCTTGTACATGATTTCTTTCGTCAATTCCATATCAAAACACCGCATTGAAGGATTGTTCAGACAAGATTACTTGTGTCAGTTTTTCCAGGGAAGTATACACACTTCCATTGAGAAAATTGCCCATGCTGATTCTTTTCACACCGAGTTTTCCAAGGGTTTTAAAGTCAGGCAATCCGGGCATGCACATGACATTTAAGGGCAAAACGGTTTCAGCGCATATCTGAACAATGTTGTTTTCACGGATGATACAGGGCAGGAATATGCCTTCTGCACCCGCAGCTTCATACCTTTTGACCCTCTGGGTGGCAGTTTGCAAGGCATCCGGGACATTCAGAAGAAAAGCATCACATCGCACATTGAAGAAAACAGTGATGCTTTCTTTTGATAAAATATGCTTTACTTCCTCCAAAAGCAGCGCAAACTGTTGCGTGTCTTTCATTAAGCGTTGCGCATCGGCCATTTCACTATCCTCGATATTTATCCCGACCACACCCGTTCTTGCCAAAGCCTTGATGTTTCCGGCTATTTCCCGGGCATTTTTCCCATAACCGGACTCTATGTCCACTGACAACGGCAGGCTGACACTGTTGCTGATCCGGGTAACGACATGTAGGAGATCCGAAAATGGCATTTGTTCCCCATCTTCATAACCTAGGGAATGGGCAATGGCAGCGCTTGAGGTAGCAATGGCCTGAAAACCCGATTTTTCAAAAGCTTTGGCGCTTTGGACATTCCAGACATTGCCGATCAACAAAGGCTGTGTCTGCTCATGCAATCCTTTAAATGCTAAAAACTTTGTCATCATCTGTTCAGTTTGTCAAAGGTATCTTTGCAAATGGCCGCAGAACAACCGAAAAATTGACAAGTATTTTTTTTAGGTGTCCCAATTGACCTACCTACTGTCAGCAAATCAAAGTCAAGGGACCTGGACGGCATTCAACCCGCAAAGCACACAAAATGCCTCCTTGTCCAAGTTAAAACCGGACAGTTATTGGGGCAATGTTAGCTCCATCATCACCCTAGGCGGTAAAAAAGGTAAGCAGGAAAATGTCAAGCCGGACATCTCAACAATGAAGGGAATGTCTTTACCGGCTTACCTCTCAGCAAGCTTAACCGGCAAGCTGTTCATGGATGGTGCTTCAAGAGGACAAAAACCAGGCCGTCTGAGGTCTGCTTTCCGGATAGCCGTTTGCTGTTCTGAACCTTTTCCTTTCCTCGGTAAAGTCCCACCACTTTTTATGCTTGTCCTTGGTCATGGCAAAGTTTACGACCAACCTGAATTGGTCTTCAACGCAAGGGTCAATCCAATAGCCCTTTTTCCGTTCCAAATCGTCTGTCAATTGAGCGGGGTCTTTATGTGTAAGCTCCTCAAGTGAATAGATACCTAAGAAAACAAGGTCTTCGGCAAACTTGATTCCGACGGAGGGAACGGTCTGAAACTCTGCTAGGGCACGTATTGCTTTAGCCCTTTCAGTTGTAGTGCCCAGCAATGCTTCCAATTCGTCAGCCGGGAACTCCAGGATTTCGGCCATCCTGATTTTATGCTTTCTCAGATTTGCTTTTTCACTGTCGGTCAGCGGAAGTTTTATCATTTGTGTATAGGATAATGGTGAAGGGATATGCGGTATACGCTGCTGATGAAAACAAAGCCACACCTCTGTTCTCTTGCGCAGCAAATAATGAAGGTTGCCAGACATGCCAAAAACCGGAAAGAGATCCCCGGGATGATGCACTGTTAGCGGATGACTGCGTCCCTGTATCCTTCAAGTGGCACTTCTTTTAAAGGATCTCCGCCGTCTACATACAGCTTACCTTCTTTTGTCAATGCTTTGGCTATGCTGAACAAAGCCGGGTCCATACATTCCGGATGCCGTCCGTCTAATGCTCCGACTCGAATGGCCACTGCGATATCAAAGGGCTTTTCGGCTGCCCCTAATTCCAATTGCTCAATAGGACAATGTAAAAACCGAAGATTTCCGGCTCCCATTTCAGTCTTTGAGCCTGCAATGGCTTGGCGGATGGCTTTCTCAGAACGGTCAACCGCTAGGATATATCCACTGCCAATCCGCTTTGCGATTTCCCGTGCCATTGCGCCAGGTCCGCAGCCGATTTCCAGTACCCTCATCCCCTTCTTTAGAGGAAGTGCATTTACCACATCAGCCAGTCTTTTTGATAACTTATCTCCCATTGTTGATTGCGGTCCAGCGGTTTGTTTTTGCTGCAGGATGTTTCATGGATCTCGACCTGTCATTGCTGCCATAAGCCGTGCCGCACAACCCATGATTCCACCTTCATGTTCTTCATATTGATCTGAAAATCGATTTCTCCGCATCCAGGAAACTTTATTTGCGGTTTTCATTCACGTATTCCCACTCATATACGTCCCCGTCTTCCTCATCATGGACGATGCCCAAGCGCTCAAAGCCATTCTTCCTGAGGATTGCCATAGAAGCATGTCCGTCCAACGTGCGGTTATCTTAATCCGGGGATCGGTCCGGATAGCCAACAAGACCAGCATTCTGCAAATCTGCGTTCCAGAGCCTTTTCCTTCATGCGCTTTGAATGTTCCATAGGCGATCTCGACTTTTCCATCCCTCGGTTTTCCTTTGAATCCTGCAGCACCCACAACCCGCTTCCCATCGGTACTGGCGAAATAACCGATCCAAGGTTTGTGAAAACCTATTTTGCCATAATAAAGCCGGTATACCTCCAGCACCGAAACGCATTCCGGCAGCTGAAGGAACCTGCTGTTCTTCGTTTCGGCTATGTCGATTGGTAAGAGAACCATTTTTGTCCGTGACTCAAGGAAGTGCCGCTTAAGCTTTGGATCTATAGGCAATCGGAGGAGTGCTTCTCACACCTAATTTTTGCTGTGTTTTGATTCAACCCGATGTAGCCAGGTCACTGCCGCGAAAGGTCATGCAGCTAAATCGTGTTTTATTTCTGTTTGGTTTTTTCCTCAAGTTTAGGCAGGTCTTTTTTATATTGTTCGACGTCCCACTTGATTTGCCAGTTACTTACATAGTCCGCCAATGGCCCGAGACCGACACCGGCTCTTCTCTTATCCACATTTTCCGGGTCTTCCAACGGAGAGATAAAATATTCCTGTGTTTCGGGGTCCCTGCCGATTTGACTCCCATATAGCTGTCTTTTCCCTTGTCGTATCGCCACTCTGTCTTCAAGAAGTGCCAAGTTGCTGCCCAGCGCTTTACCGTCTTTGACAGCTGCTCTCATCATGGGAAGATATTTTTCCTGTGTCGCAAGGTCAGCATGTTGGATCACGAGAAATAAGGTCATACTGCCCTGCCAACCCACAACGTCAGCCCCCAGCCAACCATATCGGTCAAGTATGGCCTTGATTTTTGTTAGATTAATTGAATCTTTTTCGTTGATCACTTTCCAATGGTCTTCCATTTCTTTTGACTCCCAACCATACTTTTGCCCGATTTCCTCCATTTGGATCCGGTATTTTTGGTCATCCATAAATACGGTGTCCAGGATCGCAACCAGTTCCCAGTCAAAATCCGCTTCCTCTTTTTCTTTGTTCTGTTTGATTATTGCAATAAGCGGATCCCACCTTTGGTCGTTGTGTAATGAAAGCAGATCAGGGTCGGTGGTTATGTGTCTGTAGTTGGTGTAATTTGCCTTTGTCGCAATTCTTTCTAGCTGAAAAAAAGCACTGTCGGGAACTGCTGCCAAAGCCCAAGAACAAGCAGCATTATAGCGGTGATTGGACAAGGCTTTCCATCCGTTTGATTTAAAGGCTTCCGAATATTTGTCTGCTGATTTTCTAAATTCTTTAGCATTGTAGAGGGAATCTGCGACTTTGACAAGGTCATGATACGCTTTGGGGATATCCTGTCCAAAAGTCACAGTTGTGGTGAAGATGAACAATAAAATTAATGTCAATTTCATAAAGGTCTGTTCTAATAATTCTGTCTACAAGATTAAGCCTAGAGAAGGCGCTTCCGTTGCGATTATCAAAGTGACGGGGTTAGGGGCACTTTACTTTCAGTTAAGTAAAACTTTGATCGGACACATAAAGCTTGACCTGACCTGCTGGCAGGCAGGTTTAACTACTGAACCGCCACTACTGGTAGGAGCTGTCAGACAGGGCCTATTTGTATCTGCTAGTAGATACATACCTGACCCTGGCCAATGGGCAAAACAGAGGCAACAACATCTTCCCTGACGCCAAGGTCATAAAGTTTTTCAATTGCCCATCCGACTAAGTCAACTGCCGCCAAGCATCCTGCTGCTGTCCCGATGTTTCCGTGTGTGACGAGATGCTTGTCTTCAAGCACCTCTACGCCATAGTTCTTTAAAGCTTCAAAAGCAGTTGGATAAGTTGTTGCTGAGAGTCCTTTTAGATGTCCAAGGGCGGCAATGAGCAAAGCACCTGAACACATGGAACAGATGATCTGTCTTCCCGGATCAAGGTCAAAACGTCTTAAGTAGAGCTCATCCTTTATGAGGTTCCGTGTCCCGGGGCCGCTGCCAAAAAACACCAGGTCTGCATCATTACATTCTTCTATTAGCCCATGTGTATTCAGGTCAAGTCCGCATACGGACTTATGTGTAGAGGCTGTACCTACTATTTTTACCTGAAATTCTCTGTCGCGAAACTTCACCCTGTTGAGTAGATCCCAGGCCAAAAAAACATCAATGTCCGTGAACATGTCGAATGCTACTATAACTGCTTTTTTCATATCGATCCTTTGGTTTTTTGAATTCAAGCAAAATGGTCTGGCTAAAGAAAAGGTACGGTTTAGATGAGCGTCGGCACCAAATTTACTAGAAACAGCCACACCTAAATATACAAAAATAAACAACTGCGAAGAAGGCAGACAGAAGAATCCCCTTGCCTGACTTTAAGTCTTCGTTATTCTTCCTGTTCTGATATAGCTGCGCACAGTAGGAAGAATCCGGTGTGAAGGTCCAGCAGAATCTGTTTGGGGATGGAAAGGATGGCTGCGCTACACTTAAAAAAATGAAGCCGATTCGCCATTTCCGCAATGCGCTTATTGCTTAATCTGCCTTCTTCAACAACAAAGCTAGAATCCGAGGAATGTTATTCCGGTCATTATCATCAAAAAATTCTTCCAGTAATACAATGTCAAAACCATGCTTATGGGCAGAGGCGGTGAAATCAGAAACATGATGATTGTAACAAGTGACTACCTGTACGCCATTTGCTGTTTCAAACCTTGCTTTAGTTCCTGTGTATTGTTTGAAAGGATGCAGTTCTCCTATGTAAACGTAGCCTCCGCTTTTGACGATTTTGCTGACATTTTCAAAAACCCTGTCCAGATGCGCTATATGCTCTAAAACCAGGCTGAAGGTCACTACATCAAATGCACGGTTGGCGGCAAAATCCCACTCTTCATTTATATCTGCCTGAAAAAATTCCACGTTTTGCGCCAGAACTTTAGCTTTAGCTTTTTCCAACATTTCATCTGAAAGGTCTATCGCCATGATCCTGTTGGCTTTGGTAGTCAACCATTCTGTATTCTTGCCCGTACCACACCCGATTTCAAGACAATCACCAAAGGTAACGTCTCCCAGGATTTTTTTTAAGGCAATGCCTTCAAGGTCCCTTGTTCTGTTGTGATCGGTATCGTACTGTCCAGCCCAAAGGTCGTATGCTGTTTTGACGTTCATTTCTTTTTTTGGATTGATGTGATGTTTATTCCCGAATACATAACCTGACTGCCCACCGCATGGCAAAATCTGGCTTAATATACTTATATTTCTTTGGACGTACTTATCAGCCCTGTGCAAGTGGGAAAACGGTCGTTACAACACCACGGTAAATGCGGAGCAGAACCGGCAGGCAGGTATCCAATTGCCCACTTCATCTGCCAGAGATGCAGGTATTTGCATGCGCATTTTGTTTTGTTCTTGTAGCGTTTTTGATTAGTTTTGTCGCAATGAGAATGACCGTGATGCTATAATATCCCCTTCAAGCTTAGTCCTGTAAGCCATCCGCTTTTTTTCTACAAAGCGTAGTTTTCTGTTGCTCAATTATTTTATCAATATTTTTAGCCAGGTCCGTTTGTCGACGGCATTTGTAGCCGTATGGGACCAGTTTATAAACCGAAAAATTATGTCCGATTCATTGACTCATAAGGAGATAGAACATTTCATCCATCAGGGATTTGTTCGTCTTGATCATTCATTTTCCAAGGAGATAGCAGATGCCGCTCTGGATATCCTTTGGAAAGACCTCCCCTGCGACAGGTCAGCTCCTTCAACCTGGAAGGAGCCTGTAATCCGTTTGGGAATGTACCACCAAGGACCTTTTGTTGATTCTGTCAACACGCCCAGGTTACATACCGCTTTTGATCAGTTGATAGGTCAAGACAAATGGATTCCTTGCCGGAATGTGGGAACGTTTCCGGTGAGATTCCCGTCTGATCAGCAACCTGCTGACACCGGCAAACACGTAGATGCAAGCTTTCCCGGAAATGATCCCGACAATTATTTTGAATGGCGTGTCAACGTCAAATCAAAAGGCCGGGCATTATTGATGCTGATATTATATTCTGATGTCAGCGTAAATGATGCCCCTACAGTCATATATGAGGGGTCTCATATAGATGTTGCCAGGTTGTTGTCGAAAGAAGGGGATGCAGGGCTTTCTTACATGGAACTTGCAGGGAGGCTGGATGGGCTGCCAGAAAGAAAGAAAACATTTGCAACCGGTAAAGCAGGCACTGTTTACCTGTGTCATCCTTTTCTGGTTCATTCAGCTCAACCTCATCGGGGCAATACGCCAAAATTTATGGCACAACCACCTCTGTTGTTAAAAGGCGAATTGGCTATTTCAGATGCTGAAGCCGGATATCCTCCCGTTGCAAAGGCTATTCGTTTGGGATTGGTCTGATCATCAAATATCCACATGGAAAGGGGTTGTTTAGGACAGCCTCTTTCTTTTTTGCTGCAATACGGCTTGGGCATCACGCAAAAGCTGACCCGACAGAGCGGGATAACTTCAATACCGCATCCTATTGATGCAAGGTGGATTGTTCAATGAAATACCGCCTGACCGGGAAATGAAGATTATCCCTGTAGTGGTAGCAGTTTCCTTCAGCCCGGCTTGCTCTTTTCAAGATACAGACTTTATTTACCCTGCATTATCAACTTTTTGATCAAGGAGACCTGGCCTAAGTGATAATAACTATGCTCAATCTGAGCTTCAATGTTTCTCAAATAACTTCCGTATTCTTCTTTTACGAATGTTTGTTTCAACATGTCCTCGTCCATTTTTTCAACGTGATTGATAAACTTTTCGGCATTGCGCTCAAACTCGTTCACTAAGCTAAGCCAATCCGCCTCAGCGGTAATTGCAGGCATATCAAAGCTGTATCGGTCTTTAATCTCGAGATCCCCTCCTTGAAACACATGGAGTATCCCGTTTAAGTAATAGTTGACATGGAAAGTCAACAATGCAATCGTGTTCAGGTTTCCTACCTTTTTAATTGCTTGTTCCCAACTTATACTGGTAATCTGCTCCCTGAAGTTGGTATAAGCAACCCACTTACCCTCAAGCAGAACTTCTCTTAAACGGTTTGCCAAATCTTTGTTCATTGACTGAAGTTGTTGGTTGTTTCTATTTATTGCGTCGTTTGTTTTGCCTAAGACTGACTCAAGCCTTCATCGTAGCCTCTATTATTTTTAAGCCCTTCTTTCACAACAGTTTAAAAATAATGAATTTAGTGGTATCAACTCATTTTTTACATGACATCCACACCTTGTCCATCCATACATGAATTGTCAGAAAACATGCTAAGGATAACCGGTGCTTTCATTCGCAATCGGGATTTGGCGGCAACCTAGGTCACGATGAGCCTAAAAACAGGTTTTGCTGGAGATAGTTGACCCGCACGATACCGGCTCTCTTCTACGCCTGAAAGAAATATGAGCCCGGTTTCTTTCCGGGAAACAAAACCTTGGGAATCCGGCACTACCCAAAAAAAACAGGTCCTGCTTACCAAGGATTTCGTGCAACGTTTACCGCTGTCCGGTGCCGGAAATCTTTCTCCCGGCTAAACCGGACCGGTGATTTCACCCATTGCCATACTGTTACATTTTAACAAAATCTCCTGTAAATCTGAACCTTTTGAACGCAGTGGGTCTATGGCTTTTACCAGGGTTGCTCTCATTTGGTAAAGTTTTTCCCGGCTATATTTTTTTGAATCCTTAACCAAATCCAATTTCATCAAAGCCTGTTGTTGGTTTTCTTTTGGATTGAACCAGCCGTTCAGTTCTGAGCATTGATGACAAACTCCCTTTTTGCTTACCAATGCACAACGGTTGTCAAAAATGCCTGTCATGGTTTTCCTTGCGTCTTGGAGCAGGTATTTCACGATACCTTCCGTCTTGTCAAGGATCAAACAAATTTCAGAAACAGCAAAACCGTAAACATCTTTGAGCATGAGTGCAATTTGGTTTTCAATAGGCAGGTTCTTTGATATACAGGTAAAGCAAGTGTCAATATGCTCTTTGATGTCATATACTGCATCAGTTGCGGTTTCGTGAACTTTTATAATTTCGTTTCTTAACGTGGCGTTTTCAAGGACTAGCCTTTTGGCCTGTTCGCTTACGTCAGGAGTCCAGCGTTTTTGTCTTTGCAGGTAATTGTAAGCAAGGTTTGTGGCTATCTGAAAAACCCACGTTTTCAAAGAAGCTTCTCCTTTAAAAGTTGAAAGCTTTTCGTAGGCTTTGATGAATGTGTCGTGTGTCAAATCTTCTGCATCGTTCCTGTTGGCAAGCAAACGGTAGAGATACGATTTAAGTTGATTTTGAAACCCGCTGAACAAGCTTTGAAAAGCATTGATGTCCCCATCCAACGCTTTTTTCAGTGATTGGTCGTTGTTGTTTTCCATTCGTGCAAGGTCAAGATCAGAAGTCAAAGACAATCAGGGGAACAGGTCCCCCGATTTGTCCTGTTTACTGTATTTTCACCACAGGTGGTGTCAAGGATGTCGGCCGCTTATCGGGGCTGCACATATCATTGTCCTGAGGCCTGTTTCCGAAATATAATTTCCCCTCTTTGTCCAAAGAAAGCAAATCATAATCGCCTGGACAATCGGCAACAGATTTCCAACCTGAACAACCTTTTTCCGAAACATCTTGCTCAACATTTAGGGTCATGTCGCAAGGTGCAAATCCAAAGGCCTGGATTAAATTCTTGTCATCTGTCTTCAAAGTGAGCAATTTCTTTTCTTCATAAAAAACCGCGTTGTAAGTATCATCAACAATGTCCGATTTTTCTTGAATCTTGTAAGTTCCGAAGGTCCTGAATTTGAAAACCTGTTTTTTCATTTCAGGGTCCAGTGCAAGTGTGAAACTGAGTGTCCATTTGCCTTTGTCAAAGGTGAAAACCCTTTTTCCCCAAGCCTGTCCGTAAGCGTAAGGTACAGCATCAGCATAAGTGCCTGATAAATTTTCCAACTTGCTTTTCAAGTCCTTATCGGCACTTAAGGTAAAGGCAAGAGTGATGGTTGCCATAGCGAAGATCAGAGGAAGTATAACTGACTTTTTCATCTTTCTAATTATTGACGGTTAAGACTACTTTGCCAGTGGTTTGCCTTGCTTCTATCTGTCGGTGGGCTTCGGCAGCATCTTCCAAAGCAAAGGTTTTCGGAGTTTCAATTTTCAGCTTTTTCTGTGCAATGAGTCCAATAACTTTTTCCAAGGCTTCTTGCCAGACCTGCATTTTGTCGGAAATGTAAAATGCCAGATTGAATCCTGATTGACTGAGGTTTTTATCCACAAAAAATTCAGGATGTACATGGCCTTGCACACCACTTGCACAACCGTAAACAATAAGGTGCCCGCCATGTGCCAAGGATTTTACAGTCTCGTTGTATACTTCACCGCCTACGGTTTCGAATGCAATGTCAACGCCTTGGCCGTTGCTGGCCTCCTTGACTTTTTCACTCCAATGAGCATTGGAATAGTTTAAAGTAACGTCTGCTCCGTTGGCTTTGGCAACTTCTAGTTTCTCATCCGAACTACTTGCTGCAATTACTTTGGCACCATTCATTTTTGCCAATTGAACCAACAATGAACCCACACCACCTGCCGAAGCATTGATCAGGACTGTTTTGTTGTTGAGGTCTTTCGCCACTTGGGAGATCATCAATTGGGCAGTTGAGCCTTGCACAAATATGGCAGTGGCGTTTTTGGCATCAATATTTGGGGGAAGCGGCACACAGTATTGGGCAAAGGCAGCAACATATTCTGAATAACCACCACCAAAAGGAAGTATAGCCAAAACGGTAACTCCGTTTACGTAAGGCTTTGATACCCCTTCGCCAATAGCAACAATCTGTCCAACAGCTTCTGCACCTAATGTATAGGGCAAAGGTGTGGGTTGGAAATACCGGTTACGTCTCCGAAGCGTGTCGGAATAATTTACCCCGATAGCAACTACTTTGATTACCACTTCTCCCGCTTTCGGTTGTGGCATGTCTGTTTCAACCAACTCCAAAACGTCAGGTGAGCCGTATTGGTTGAATTGCACCTGTTTCATTGTCTTTTTCATTTTTACACATTTTTTGTGATTAATGATGTTCTGACAAATGAGCAGGTGAAAACGGATGAAAAATCTGAAAATTTCTTTCTGCTTTTGAAATGCGGGTGATGTGATGGCTATGGTGGTGCAAAAAAAAATGCATTGCAAAAGCCTTATACAGTGTGCGCTAAAGGCTTGTTTCCGGATGGGTCGTAACTTAGGTTTGCAGCAAACGGCTGAATCATCCGGCATCGCCGCTACCCGGAGCATCTCTTCCCCTCGTACAATGCGTAATTGAAAAAACCTGTAACAGACAATCCCACCAATGATATCAGGGGGGTCGGACGATGCAGGTCTACTACATCCAGATGTTCTTTTGTGTTCTGTCGAAGAACTTCCCAAAGACCGGCTTGGCGTAGTGGCGGATTTCAGTCCAAAAAACGCTGAACTTGAAGCTGGCGAGGAACAGTGATACCCAGCGCTGCACCGACATCAGCGGGATGTTGTACTGACATTATTCAGTTTTTCCTTTAAATGTCGCAAATATGGCCATTGAATGTCCGTGTCCCAATCCAAACTCTTCTTTTAGCCAATCAGTAATTTCGGTAGCTTTAGTTTTTGGATTGAGTTTCCCATCTAGGATAAAACCTTTTTTTTCGGCTAATTCTTTAAAATCAGCAGGAGTCTTTCCTGTCTTGGATTTAATGTTGTCTAGGTAGGCTTGAAAAGACATAGTTTATCTGGTTTGTTGGATTGATTGTAACTCACTTTTTGGGCATAATCCGGCTTTTGCACATCCTGGCTGGCAGCCCTGTTTTTTCCCAATTTACAAATTTCAAAAATAACAAACCGTCAAATGTTTTGGAGGTAGGATCTGCGACCTTTTGGAAGGTTACTCGGTAGTAGAAAAGAACACCTCATCCCTAGGTTGATTACTTGTACCACTGCTCCTTTTTTCCTGAAAAATCGGGGATTTACTGTTTCCTTCCGTAATTCTTGTTATTTTTTCGGGCAGCTTTGTGAGTATGAAAACCGGAGAAGCCAAAGGTCCTTGATACACATGTGCAGGAAAGTCTTCAATCTTATACCTTCTTAAAAAAGAATAAAGATTAGGATTGGCTTTTGATG
>DAIPZN010000077.1:0-21872 GCA_036782195.1 Cyclobacteriaceae bacterium
ACATAATATTTTGTTTGCTGACCTAGGTTTGGATAACAATTTATAGGCCATATTTCACCAAGTTCTGCTTCCAGTTACCAAAACCATGATATTTTTTTTAATCACTTTTTTAGATGATATTTTAATTTATCATTTTAATAGACGATATTTGGGTATGATAGCAATTATAACAGGAGACATTATCAATTCCAGAAAGCTTGACAACCCCCGTCATTGGATGGTGCCACTTGAAGAATTATTCCGAGATTGGGGGAAGCAACATGAGACATGGGAGTTTTTTAGAGGGGATAGTTTTCAGGTAGAAGTGAAAGACCCTAAGGATTCACTCAGAAAGGCAATGTTGATCAAGGCTGTTTTGAAGTCCGTTCAGCTTTCTTCTGGAAAAGGAAGAAGCGCTCCCATTGACGTCCGGATGGCAATTGGGATAGGAGAAGGTGAGCAGCATGTCAAAAGCATTGGCGTCAGAACAGGTCCCGCTTTCTTCAATAGCGGGGAAGCTTTTGAAATGTTGAGAACCAAAAAGCAGAACATTTTAATAAAGACACCTTGGGAGGTTTTTGACAGGGAAATCAATCTGATGCTCAAATTGGCACTGATTGTTATGGACAATTGGTCGATCAATTCAGGGGAACTGATGCGTATTGCATTGGAGCACCCAGAACTCAGACAGGTGGAGATCGGAACTCGACTAGGGATAGAACAGAATTCGGTGAGTGGGCGCTTTAAAAGGGCTTTTTATGAAGAATTGATGGAGCTTAATGAAGTTTACCGGGAAAAATTAAAAACCTTATTGTAATGTTGACTTTGTTAAAACTGGTGTTGGCCCATTTGCTGGGGGATTTTCTTTTACAGCCAGGATCCTGGGTAGCCGAAAAGGAAAGCCGTACCTATAAAAGTGTCAAGCTTTATCTACACAGCCTGATTCATGGCTTATTGGTTTTTCTTCTGTTATGGAATTGGGCGATTGCTTTGATAGTGGCTGTATCGCATTTTTCTATAGACCTGGTCAAACTATTGGCACAGCGGGACAGCAACCGCACCAGGTGGTTTGTACTAGATCAGTTGGCGCATCTTTTGGTTTTGCTGCTTATTTGGATCATATATGAAAATCTACGACTTGATTTTAAGGCACTACTTAACTCAGAGCCTTTTTGGCTGATGCTTACAGCTCTTGTCTTTTTGACTTTTGGGGTAGCCATTATTATGAACGTGTTGTTGGAATCTTGGTCTGGAAGTATAGATGAACAGCCGGGAATATCGCTAGCCAATGCAGGTAAAGTCATAGGCATTTTGGAGAGACTCTTGGTTTTTGTATTTATCTTGACAGATCATTGGGAGGGAGTGGGCTTTCTTATTGCTGCCAAATCTGTTTTTCGATTTGGGGACCTTAAGGAGTCAAAAGACCGCAAGCTTACAGAATATATCCTGATTGGAACTTTGGTCAGTTTTGGTCTAGCCATTCTTACTGCCTTGCTTACCCAACTTTACCTGAATCAGATTTTATGAAAAGAAGACCTTTTATTCATAAACTTTCCATCTTAGGCGCATCAGCATTTTTTCCCATGGATATCATGGCCTCACCAAATGAGAAACTGAAGTTCATCGTAGCTTCAGATGGTCATTATGGACAACCCAATACTGCCTATGCAAAAAGTCATTCAGATTTGCTTAAAGCAGTTGCTGAGGAAAAAGATGTGGACTTTATGGTAATCAATGGAGACCTCATTCATGATCAACCTGAATTTTTGGCTCAGGTGAAGCAGGTTTATGATCAGCTTCCTTTTCCCTATTTTACTGTACGGGGCAATCATGACCGCATATCATTGGAAGAGTGGCAAGAGCATTGGGGATATCCAACCAACCATGGTTTTAGGCTAAAAAATAATTTTGGCTTTCTTATTTTGGATAGCTCAAATGAAGCAGGAGACTACTTATGCGTAGACACCTCCTTTGCAGAAGCGCAGCTGAAAAGCATGGCTGATTTAGCTGCTGTTTTTGTTTTCGTGCATATTTCACAGCAGGATTGGACCAAGCATGGGAAATCATGCCCGGAATTCCTTTCGCTGATCGGACATACCCCCAATGTTAAGGCTGTTTTTCATGGACATGACCACGACGTAGATGGAATCATGTACAGCCACAAGAAGCCCTATCTATGGTCAGGACACTTTGGGGGAAGTTGGGGAGCTCCTCAACCTTCCTACAGAATCTGTGAAGTCGGGGATAAGGGACAAGTCATTACTTACCTTAAATCTATTGCTAACGGATCCATACTAAGCGGGCACACTTTATAAATTGCACTGAAACACCAAAAAATCACCATTGCACCTATTTTAAACACATAATTACCAAAAAAACATTCAAACCTATTGTTTTTAAAGATGATGAAAAAAATTACCTATTGTCTGTTTTTGCTGATTTTGGCAACTTCATGTAGCACCAAATCCTTTCAGCAAGACCTACCTGTTACTGACCAGATTAGGCTCAATCAAATTGGATTTTATCCCAATCAAGCAAAAAAAGCTATAATTCTCGAGGGCAAGGAAGCACAGACATTTTATGTGGTCGACAAAAAAAACAAGATAGTTTTCACAGGCAATCTCATATCAAGTGGTGCCAAAACTTTATCTGGTAAAGACTCCTATATTGCAGATTTTTCTGATTTAACTAAAACAGGCAGCTTTATTTTGGCTATTCCTGGTGTTGGCAAATCTGTTTCCTTTCTGGTTGAAAAAGAGGTGCACAGCACATTGGGCCTTGCTGCCATGAAAGCGTTTTACTTCCAAAGGGTTTCAACAGCCTTGCCAACTGAATATGCCGGTATCTGGGCAAGGGCAGCTGGCCATCCAGACGATCAGGTACAGATACATCCCTCTGCTGCCGGGACCGGTCGACCGACAGGAACTGTTGTAGCTGCACCTAAAGGTTGGTATGATGCGGGTGATTACAACAAATATATTGTCAACAGCGGAATTACCATGGGAACACTATTCGCTCTTTATGAAGACTTTCCCAAATACACCACAAATTTGAAACTCAATATTCCAGCATCAACGCAGCAACTACCGGATTATCTGGAGGAGATCCTGTGGAACCTGGAGTGGATGTTTGCCATGCAGGATCCACAAGATGGCGGGGTTTATCATAAGCTCACTACCGCCAGATTTGAAGGTATGGTCATGCCTGAACACGCGATCAATCAAAGGTATCTTGTGGCCAAAAGTACTGCAGCCGCATTGGATTTCGCGGCTGTGATGGCTCAAGCCAATAGGGTATATCGGGATTATCTGCCGGATCTTTCCGCACAATGCCTCATGGCTGCTGAGCAGGCATGGACATGGGCTGTGGCCAATCCCCAAGTCCTTTATGAACAAAATGAAATGAACAAGGTTCATGAACCTGATATTGTGACCGGTGCCTATGGAGACAGAGATCTTAAGGATGAGTGGGTATGGGCTGCCTCTGAATTGTATATCAGCACGCAAAACGATCAATATTTAGCCAAAATCTCAGGTCCTGAACCAGAATTCAGATTACCAAGTTGGGCAAATGTGCGCTGGTTAGGTTACTATTCCCTGCTCCGCCATCAGCAATCGCTACCTAAGTTCCCAAACGAAATGCTGGAAAGCATCACCGAACAAATGATCCAAACAGCTGACGGATATGTAAAATCGGGAGCGACAAGTGCCTATAGAACTGTGATGGGGCAAAATCAAAGAGACTTCATATGGGGGAGCAATTCAGTCGCTGCTAATCAAGGGATTTTGTTGATCCAGGCTTATTTATTGACCAAGAATAATTCTTATCTGCAAGGGGCCTTGGATAATATGGATTATCTTCTAGGAAGGAATGCCACAGGTTATGCCTATGTCACTGGTTTTGGATCAAAATCTCCAATCAATCCCCATCATCGCCCTTCTGAAGCAGAACCTGACAAAGCACCGGTGCCAGGTTTTTTGGTTGGTGGTCCTAATCCCGGTCAACAGGACGGATGTACTTATGCAAGTAAAATCCCCGATGAATCCTACACCGATCAGACCTGTTCGTATGCTTCCAATGAGGTTGCCATCAACTGGAATGCTCCCTTGGTTTACCTCATCAATGCATTTGAGGCCATAATGCATTGATCGGTTTTCAAATTGAAGCTAGTACATTGTTAGGAATTGAATAAATTAGCAATTCTTTTTAACCCATTATCACCAATACCATGTTCAGAAAATTTAACGTCCTGCTATGGATGCTGATTGCTGCTGTCAGCATTTCTTGCGCATCAGACCCCGGGATTTCAGAAGTACAGTTGCCCAAGTTTTTTGCAGATCATATGGTGGTCCAAAGAGATCAGCCCATCAGGTTCTGGGGTAAAGGCGATCCCGGTAAAAAAGTAGTTGCCACCATGAACGGCAAACAAGTGACAACCTTAGTTGATGATTCAGGGCAATGGCAACTTGAATTTGATCCAATGCCTGCCTCTGGACCTTATGATGTTGATATAAACGGTACCATTTTTAAAGACGTACAAGTAGGTGATGTTTGGGTAGCAGGTGGTCAATCCAATATGGAGTGGGTCATGGCCGATCAGGTAGAAGGCTTATATAGTGAAATTTCCGATGCGGATTATAGCCTGATCAGGTTTTTCAAAATCCCCCATGATTATGATGCCAAGACCAAATGGGATGTCCGTGGAGGTGAATGGGTCAGCGCCAGTGCGGACAATATATTGGGTTTCTCTGCAGTAGCCTGGTTTTTTGCCAAAAAACTGCACCTTGAAAAAGGCGTGCCTGTAGGCATTATCGAAAGCAACTGGGGTGGTACCCCGGCAGAAGGCTGGACAGCTGCCGAAGCCCTGACAGGTTTGGCAGCATACAGAGAAAAAGCCCAAGACATGCTGGATAATGCGGACTATTGGAATGAAGAAATTGTCCAGAACAAACTCCGGGAGCTTAAAAGAAATGAAATTGTTGCTTCTCCGCAGAACGGTGAAATCCAAGGTGTAGCCAACCCGGGATATGATGACAGTAGTTGGAGTACAGTGACGCTTCCAAATGAACAACCCTTACAGGACATCGTCTGGTTGAGAAAGACTTTTCGGATAAAAAAACCTGAAAACATGACTTTGGATTTAGGTGATATCCAGCAAGTTGCACATATATACCTCAATGGCGGTAGGCTTTGGGTAAAGGATTACAGTCAGCAAGTAGAGCCAATTCCAATTCCATCAGGCATGTTGGTTGAAGGCGAGAACCTGCTTGTCATCCGGCTTGTCAATACCTGGAACAATCATGCCTTTTTGGGAAAAAAAGGCGCCCTTAACCTCCGCAGTTCTTCGCAAACCATCAATCTGGAAGGCAGTTGGAAATATAACAATACCATAGAAGAAGCCATTCCCACAATTGAATGGTACAATTGGAACCCCGGTTTTATGTACAATGCAATGATTGCCCCTATTGTCAAATATCCAATCAAAGGGGTGATTTGGTACCAAGGAGAAAGTAATGCAGGTTCCCATATGCATTACAGAGAGCTTTTTAGCACCATGATCAAAGATTGGAGAAAGCAGTGGGGAATAGGGGATTTTCCTTTTTTGTATGTTCAGTTGGCCAATTTTATGCAAAGGAAGGAAGTACAACCTGAATCTAATTGGGCATATTTGAGGGAAGCTCAGGCGCAGGTTCTGGAACTGCCTAATACCGGAATGGCAGTGGCTATTGATATAGGAAATGCAGATGATATCCACCCAAGAAACAAACGTGATGTGGGACATAGGCTTTGGGCTGCTGCCCAGAAGATCGCTTATGGTGATGCTGCTGTTCTGGCTTCCGGACCTGTGATGGCAACCATAGCATTTGAAGGTAATCAAGTGGTGGTTTCTTTTACTGAAGTAGGAGAGGGGCTAGTCACAAAATCAGGTGACTCGGTTAGAGGATTCGTAGTGCAAGATGAAGCTGGAAATTTCTTTCCTGCTGAAGCAAGGATAACAGGAAAAGACCAGGTTACTGTAAGCAGTAAGCAAGTGAAAAACATCAAAGCTGTCCGCTATGGATGGGCGGACAACCCTGAAGTCAATTTATATAACAGTGCCCATTTACCGGCAGTGCCATTCCGGTCGGATCAGTGATTGCCAAATCCCAGACTTAGGCCAACATGAATGTCTGCTTGCTTGCTATTTCCAAAGTAGCCGGTAAGCAGGCTATGGCTTCCGATGTAGAAACCTCCATATCTTAAGCCCAATCCACCCGCTAATCCGGCATATTGGGTCAAAACCCAAGGAGAGTAGAGTTCAAAATTGCCCAAAACCATTCTCGGAATAACTGCTGCCATGTTTAAGGCATTGAGCTGAAGGTCTGATTCAACATCTCTGATGAATTTTTTACCATAAGCAGAGACCGTGAATTTGTCGGTTACCTGTATGTCTGCGTTGATGGCAATGGAAGTTGGCAGCTGGGTAGCTACCCCATTTTGGTCTATCTGTTTGGTGAAATAGCCGCTTTCTAAAAGTTGGTTTTCAAGATCGTTGAGGTCTGATTCCAATAAATCGAGGCGGAAACTTTCATTTGCAGGAATAGCTATTTGGTAGGTATGAAAAGCCTGTCCTGATCCGAATCTCATGCTGCCAATGTTTTGGACGGATATCCCTGTATTGAGCCAAACTCCTCCGTCATTTTTCATTTGGTAATTGACACCCAGATCCAGGCCTACACCGTTTAGTGAATTGGCTGCAAGGTTATTCCATGAAGGATTGAAATTATCATTGTTGACTAGACTTTGGTCATAGGAAAGGTTGAGCGAGCCTTGGGCATTAGTCAGGCTGATTTCTGAGCCATTCTGAATGACTGTCCCCCTGAAATTATTCAGGCTGAAGTGGGTAAAATTTCCCGGGAAAAGTAACTTGACGTTGGCACCAACAGAAAGCTTGCTCCATTGGTCATTCCAAATTTCATAGCCACCCAGTAGTCCGATTTCCATATGGCTATTGGCAAAAAGTCTCTGGTTGTTTGAACTAGCCAAACTTATTTCTGTAAACTCTCCTGAGAAGTCTTCATCTGTTAGGTATCTGCCAAATTTCCCGTCAAGCTCATTAAAAGAAGCATTAGCAGTAATCATACTGGAAAGTCCAACAGACCATTTGCCTAATTTCAGTCCTACACTTGGTCCGATCACTGTGGCTGATGTCATGCCACTGAAAGTACCGTCATTATCCTGAAATGCGCGGTTGATAAAATTCCCGTCGCTATCGATAAAATCCCTAAAGCTGAAACTATTGTTGCTAAAAGCACCTTGGACTGAAAATAAATGTACATCTACATGTCTGCTGAGGTTGTTGAGTTCCGCTGGGTTCATCATGGCGCTCAGGATTCCCTTTCGCGGACCCGTCTGGGCTGCTATAGGTATTTGCTGTCCTAAGGATGGTAACGCCACGATAATTGCTAGTAAAATACTGGATAAGGGTAATTTATATCGCATAATTTGATGTAATTGGATTGATCAGGACACAAAGTAAACTTGAATAGCTTAAACATAGCTTATTTTATCGAAATTTTACCTGAAGTTAGTTGGGGTTATGGGTGAATAAAAAAACAATATTCTATGGGTTTTCTGTCTTTCATCGTTTTAGGATTTTATAATACTTGATGTTTTATGAGATATTTTTGGCATAAGATAAAAAGCCTTTGACAGTTAAGTCAAAGGCCTCGAATACCTTACCGAAAACCAATCCGGTCAGTCATGTTTGTTCGCTTTTTTGGCTTTTTTCTCTGCCCTTTTTTCTTTGAGGTTCTTTTCAGCCTTTTTCTTAACTTCTTTTTGGACTGTTTTTTCCTTTGCCATAGTAATTTTAATTTGAACAAAAGGTAAAACTAATCTGGATAAATTCCACCTGATTTCCAGTGAATTTTTGATCTATCAATTGCTTACTTGCTCTCCAAAGCGGATACCATCCGACGGAGTTTACCTGCGACTTCTTCAGCCAGTGGTTTTATCGATTCAATGCCCAAGCCGGCCATGGCTGCAATAGGGTCAATGGCAGATACTTCTATCTGATTTTCATTGATTCTTTTGATACTTACATTACAAGGCAGCATTGCACTCATATGGTGGTCTACTGATAAAACCTTATCTGCATAGTTTGGATTACATGCACCTAAGATGACAAACTCAGGATAGTCTTTTCCAAGTTTGGCTTTCATTACAGCTTGGATGTCAATTTCAGTAAGTACACCAAAACCTTCACTTAGAAGTGCCTCTTGTGTCTTTTTCCTGACAAGACTGAAATCGGGATTGTTGATTGTGGTTGAAAAGTGATAACTCATGGTGTTTGTAATTTGATTAAACCAAAAGTATCACCTTTAGAAAGTAAGGTCTGTGACTAGAGTTACCTTTAGAAATGTTTCCTAATGGCAATTGAAGCCACCACTCTTCATCAGTCCTTCCCGCTGAGCGGTAAGCATTTCTTCAAGCAATTTGACAAGTTTCACCTTCGCTTCAAGAGGTTTGATGATCTGGATGTGGTCTGCCAGCATCAGTACCCATCGTAAAAAACCCTCTGGGGAGGAGGTCATAAATGTCATTTCAATGGATCTGCCCATGTCCTTTTCCATCACAAAACCTTGGTTGAACTTCTCTTCCTGAATGTATTTCAGGATACTTTTGTCTGCATTTATTACAATTTGAGTAAGTTTTTCAGATTGCTCTACCTGCTTCAGATAGTCGGCGAGCGTGGGATGTAGGTTGTCGAAGCGGATGTCCGACAAAGTCAATTTTCTGAACCTATCCATTCGAAATGTCCTGTATGAAGCCCTCAGCCTGCACCAGGCGATGAGATACCACTTTTCGTATGCAAAATAAATTCCTATTGGTTCTAATGACCTTTCGGTGATCTCATCTTTTTCCAATGCATGGTATTGCACTTGAAGGACAGTTTTTTCGGCCAGTGCAGTGAGGATATGTTGGAAGAGACGGTCCTTACCTGTTAGGTTAAGATTGTTTCTTTTGGGCCTCACGGCGATCATAGGATCTATATTGTCCAAAATATCTTTTTCCGAGGTCCGCAGCACTGCTTTGATTTTGTACATTGCTTCATGAAAGTGGTGGCTGCTTTCCCGGTCCGAAAGATGTTCAAGAAGCTTCTCCGCTACTAGAAATGAAAGCGCCTCTTCCTTGGAAAACATTACAGGAGGGAGCCTATAGCCATCCACTAATCCATAGCCTACTCCAGCTTCACCAATCACAGGGACACCTGCTTCTTCCAGCGCTCGGATATCCCTATATACTGTTCTTAAACTGATGTCAAAGCGTTGGGCAATTTCTTGCGCTTTCACAGTTTTCTTTGTTTGCAAGTGAGTCAATATGGCTGTTAGCCTGTCCAGTCTATTCATTGTTGATCCAGTGTGGAATTAAATTAAGCCTTTGCCCGGATTAAATTTGAAAATAAAGTAAAATTTCCAATTCCTACTGACATACTGCTGTCACTTTCTGCTATTTTCTTTACATCATAACCAGTACAAACTTTAAAAAAACTACTTATGAAGCATGAATCAGTACAAGCTACAGCACTTGTCATCACACCAGAACAACTCCTTGCCCACTGGCAGGGACACCGCAAGCTCACAAGACGTGTCATTGCAGCTTTTCCAGAGTCCGAACTGTTCAACTTTTCCATTGGTGGGATGCGAACATTTGCGGATTTGGTCAAAGAAATGCTCAGCATTGCCGTGCCTGGAGCTAAGGGAATGGCCACTGATCAATGGGAGCAGTTGGATGAAAATATGGACCTTGGGATGAGCAAAGAAAATTTATTGCAAGAATGGGATAAGGCCACAGTTGAGATCGATTATTGGTGGAAAAAAATCACCCCAGAACGTTTTCAGGAGAGGGTGTTGGCCTTTGGTCAATATGAGGATATTGCCTTCTGTACTTTGCTCTATTTTATTGACAATGAAATCCATCATAGGGGACAAGGCTATGTCTACCTCAGGGCTCTTGGAATAGAACCGCCATTTTTTTATGAAAGGTAAAACAGGTAATGCTCCGGAATTCCGGAGCATTTTTTTTATTTTTATTTAAAAAGGATTCTTTATAGACTATTGGAATTCATTTGGAGTAATTCAATCATTCCCGATGATATTAGTTTTAAAAATCATATTTTTTCTTTAATAAGGACTTTTTTATCAAATATGAAAAATTAACTTTGGTCTTAGATGCAACATCCAGACCAGAAATACATAGAGGCTTTATTACACAACAATGACCTTTTGATCGAAGAGATTTACAGAAAGTTCACTGCTAAGATCAAATGGATGGTACTGCGCAACAACGGAACAGAAGATGATGCCGCAGATCTTTTTCAAGAGGCTTTAGTAGCGATTTACCACAAAGCCCGGGATGAGCAATTTGAGTTGACATGTCCATTCGATGCTTTTTTATTTTTGATATGTAGAAAGAAATGGCTCAATATCCTCAACAAAAGGAAAAGCAGAGAAGTAACAAATCTAGAAGAGGAGGAATATAGCTATGGGGAGGATAGTTTTCGCTTGGCTGAAGATGTGTCACTTCAAGAAGCAAGGCTTACGCTTCTAAGAAAGCATTTGTCACAATTGGGGGATTCCTGTAAAGAATTACTCAAGCTGAGTTGGTCAGGTAAATCCATGGAAGAAGTCGCCGAGATGCTTGATTTTACCTATGGTTATGCAAGAAAGAAAAAATCAGAATGCATGGCGAAGCTAGTAGATCTGGTAAAAAAATCCCCTGACTATAGTCAATTAAAATGGTAATGAAAATGGATAACAAGTGGTTTGAGGATTTTGAGAGGTACCTTTTGAAGGAAATGAATCCTGAAGAAAAAAAGGATTTTGAGCATGCTCTTGCTGAAGATCCAGAAATGAAAGAGGCGTTTGAAATATACAGGACAATAGAACTGGATATGGTGATGGATCTGAAACATCAAGAGGGGGAGGCAGCATTGAAACATACTTTGCATCAAATTTCGCCGCAATATTTTTCTCCTGAGCCGCGTCCAGTTTCCAAGGTAGTGAAAATGGTCAGCTGGTCCAGATTAAAATGGCTTGCCGGAATTGCTGCAGGGCTGCTTTTGTATTTTGCCTTGAACAGTCTTTTTGAATATAGGGGAAACCAACCTAATCAGCTTGCTGTCAATTATTTTGACGCAAATTTGATGAGGCTGGGACAGGAAATGAGTGGTGGTTCTGATGACCCAAACCAAACAGGGGTTTCAGCCTACAACCAACAGGATTATGCAGGTGCAATTGGCATTTTTGAAATCTCTATATCCAATGGAACAGCCAATGCGGAAACATTGCAATATATAGGACTTTCCCACCTTGCGGTAGGGGAATATGAAAAAGCGCTACATTATTTCAGAATGCTCTCTGATCAACATGACTTATATAGCAATCCGGGATTGTTTTATCAGGCCCTCACCTTGATGATGCGAAATGGCCCTGATGATATCCTTCAGGCACAGCTGCTGCTGGAAAAAGTAGTTGAACAAGATGCCGAAGGAAGTATGCAGGCGAAAGAATGGCTTCAAAAATTTTAAACAGGAAAATAAATTCGAATCATAACCGTCTCAGTACCCTGAGGCGGTTTTTTTATGCCCTAATTGATTTGTTTAAAAGATTTGATATTTTTTTTCACTGATGAGGGTAACATTCATATTGGGTAATGAATATAATACTGTAACTGACAACATGTCGAATATGTCGGTTCATAAAGTTTTTTTGACTCACGTTTTGTTGGCTTTTTTTTACATATCCTTTTTTCATTGCACCTTTTAAACCGCCTATTTTTGGCGGTTTCTTTTTGACCCAAATTTTTCTAAAACGCTTTAAATTTTCTTCTGGTATCAGGTAACAAAGGCTATTTATCTTGATCTACTAGTGTAACTCTACTCATTCATTGTGGCCACAAGAAAGCAGGGTTTAAGCTTTTCAAAAGTTTTTTTCAGTGGAGCCCAGACCCACTTAACCAAACGGGGCATATTCCGAAAAGCCTTAAGAGTAGGAAATTTTAAACGCACAAATGATTATGAAAAACTCCAACACCAAAAGGTATCTTGTTACCTATGCAGACGGAAGTATTAGCGCTTCCACTGCCAGCGAAATTTTAGGTGTATCACAATCCACCTGTAAAGATGGTGTTGCCTTTATGGCAACTGAGGCTACTCCCGACAAGGATGATGTGCTTCATTTTGAATCATTAGGGATCAGTTCCATTGAACTTACCCCGGCACAAGCAGAAGAACTGTCTCATGCTACGGAGATTCTAGCCGTGGAAGAAGATTACGAAATGTATGCACTAGATGAATCATATACCGATGAAAAACAGTTCAAAGAACTTTTTGTCGACTCGGAAGCTGCATTTGATTTTGAAAAACAGGAAGATAATACCTACGAACAAGGTTATGACCAGGCATTGTTGGACATGTTTCTCAGCATCTTGAAAAACAGGAAAAATAGTAATCCTGATGCAATTGGAGCAAACATATCACCGATCATCCCACCTAGGTTCAGGTTTGACAGGATTATTCCTTCCATTCCAAGACAGCCAGTGCCATGGAACATAGCTTTGGTAAAGGCTCCTCAAGCTTGGGCAAGAGGAATCAACGGTACCGGTGTTAAGATTGCTGTGCTGGACTCCGGGGTTTCTTCACACCCCGACCTCATCATCTCAGGAGGGGTTTCTTTTGTACCTGGTGAATCAACTTTTCATGATGTAAATGGTCATGGTACGCATGTGGCAGGAACCATTGCCGCCCGCAACAATTTCATCGGCGTGGTTGGTGTTGCTCCTAACGCCATGTTGTATGCAGTAAAAGTCCTACAGCACAATCCAAGTACTGGCAGGGCCTCAGGTTCCTCCAGTTGGATCATTGCAGGTATGGAATGGTGTATTCACAATGGCATTAAGGTAGCCAATATGTCTTTGGGAGGAACCAACGCCCCTTCAGTAGCTTATGCCAATGCAGTCAAAAGATGTCAGGACAATGGCGTCACGGTTGTTGTTGCCTCAGGCAATTCCTTTGGGACAAGTTTTCCATGGGTTTGTTCACCTGCCAATTCAGTGATCAACAATCAACTGAATGCCAGTCCAATTGCTGTTGGAGCAGTCAATAGCTCCTGCCAGATAGCCGCATTCTCTTCCAGGGGTGGCCAATCTTCCCCTTGGAACCAAGTGACATGCGTTGCGCCAGGTGTATCTGTCAATTCCACACACCTTAATGGCACCTATAGGTCAATGAATGGCACCAGCATGGCATGTCCACATGTCGCGGGTTTGGCTGCTTTGATTATCCAACGCTATCCGGGGATTACACCAGCTAATGTCAAGAGGAGAATCTCGCTTACCTCAGTAGACTTAGGGCCTTCTGGGCAAGACATGACTTTCGGCTACGGGCTGATCAATTGTGACCTTGCTACACGTTAAGGGCATTCCAATGGAAAAAATCCATCCGGGATTGGCTGCACAGCTTGCAGCCAATCCCAATACGGAACTTAAGGTACTGATAACGCTTAGGGAAAATGTGCATCCAGGACAGCTGGGCTTGAGCGGATTTACTGTACTCATGAATCACATCCTGTCAGCAAAATTGAGCAAACAAAAAATCCTGACTCTTGCCGCAATGCCTGAAGTTCAGGCCATAGAAGCTGATGAGGAAGTAGAAGCTCTCTGATTAAATTTTCAATAGCCCGGAAATGCCTTTTTCGGGTTTTTGATTTTAGCTGTATGAAAGATCAAAATCCTCTAAACTTATCTTTATTATTTCATAAATATTCTGTTTAGCCAAATTTATCAGATAAAAATTCTTTAACTTAGCTACGTATGTGTTGCGTGGCTTTGTGATTATCCCATTTCTATTTGAAATTCAAACTTTAATCTAATTCACCCATGAAAACATTGAAACAGGTATTTTTACTTTCACTCCTTTTACCTCTCTTATTGGTAGCCTGCAAGCAGAATCCCAAGGAAGACAGGGAGAAACAAACACCCAATATTGAAGAGTACAAAACAGAGTTTATCAGAGACCAGTTGATTATCCTTTTCAAACCTGAAGCTACCGCTGATCAGCGTAAACTTTTGATAGATGAATTCATCAAGACAGGCGGAAAGGCAAGGAAATGCCACAATTGCGAAGATGCATTTGTATTGATTGAACAAGAGGGTGTGCACAGATATATTGAAAATCACGCGGAGCGCCTCATTAGCAATCCTTCAAGTACCAAGGCGGTAGCAGAAGATTCTATTGCCTATTACAGTGTCAATTTCAGAGGACATTCACCGGAAAACAATGTTAGGGAGAATGAGGCAAGAATTGACTTCAAAATTCCAACTGTAAGGGATGAAGACCGTGCAGAGGAGGTAGTAGTGGCCGTATTGGACACTGGAGTTGATAAAGGGATATTTCCTGATGCATACCTATGGAAAAATACAGAAGAGAATATTTCCAATGGCTGCTATGGTGGGGATAAAGAGGGATGGAATTTTATAGGTTCAGGTTCGGCAGATATCCAAGATGATCATGCCTACCGACATGGTACTTTGGTCAATAGTTATATTCTCGAACAGTTTTTAAACAGCAAAAGACGGGTAGCCCTCATGAATATCAAGGTCCTGGACGAGAATGGTTCTGGTGACCTATTTGGGTTGATATGTGGCCTTCATTATGCCAAAGACCATGGAGCCGATATCATCAATATCAGCCTGGGCTTTTATGAATATGATTACCAAAATGGTAATGTTCATCCCTACCTTCAGGACCTGATCACCAATCAACTGCGAAAAGCTGGTATCCTGGTGGTGGCAGCAGCCGGAAACAGGATTCCGGACAATGATCAGATATTTCTTTCGGTATTTCCTGGATTGAATCCTCGAGATATCGGCCAACATCGTTTTTATCCTGCACATCTAAGCAATGCAAATGGTCCCGCTGAAAGCAACCTGCTTTCTGTTACTACTGTAGGGATCAAGGAAGGAAGGGTAAGCCCAAGTCAGAACTATTCTCCCATTCATGTAGATTTAGGTATAGGAGCTGATTTCATTAGGCAGGATTCCTCTTTCAGATTTATGCTTCCTTTTAGCAATGTCAATAACGGGGATATAGCAGGTTCATCTTTTGCAGCAGCCATCGCAACTGGGAGAATTGGTGCATACCTTCCAATTTCGGTAATGAATGATATTCCGGTCCATACAAAATCAACGTTAATCGGAGCAATAGATCAACAAATTCCCTTTGGGGTACTGACTCCTTCTCAAGGTGTTCAGGTTCAGCAAAATAGATACCTGACCAGAAATTGATTGTCAGCAGACATGCAGCATATCAAATGCTTATTTACGGGATTACTCATAATCTTGCTTTGCCAGGAAGGGATAGCACAGCAGCAAAGGTCCAGCTTTATTGTAAAGCTGGACCAAATTGCTTCTGAACCTTATTCAGCCTCAAGTATCAAAAGGCTGAAAAGCCTACTTGACGAATATTCCGAAACGTTTGCTGTGGAAGACAGCATCACGGCCAGGATACTTCATAGACTTGCTGATTTTTATCGCCTTGGAGAAGACTATGGACAAGCCATCTCTTTATTACAAAATTCCATCAGAATCAACAGGTCAAAGTTGGCTGGGACAGATGAATCTTATCTTGCCAATTCTTATTTCAACATGGGCTTATATCATAGCCTATTAGGTATGGATGAAGATGCACTCAAATTTTATGACAGCTGCCTGTTTTATACCCAGAAATACCCCAAAAAGAGTGAAGAAGCGATATTCACCTATAACAAACTCGCGCATTTCTATGTAGAATCCGGAGATTTTCAAAGAGGCATTGATCTCGCTGATTACGGGTTGGCCTTGTCTGAAGGAATGGAAAGCATGCAAGTGCCCCTGCTTCTTGCCCAAAAGAGCAATGCTTTAATTGGACTAGGCGAAATTGACCAGGCAGAGCAAGTCATCCATCAGGCACTCAACATCCGCAAAGCCCAACAGGATCCTGGAACTGCTAGTCTGTTGTTGTCCACCCAAGCTCAGGTCTACAAAAACAAAGGACAACTGCACGAGGCTATTTCCAAATATGAAAGAGCTTATCAGTTGAATATTCAGGTGAATGATGCCATCAATGCCATAAGCAACCTGAACAATCTGGGCTTGATATATGAGGACAATTTAGGGGATCCAGCTAAAGGGCTACACTATTACCAGAGGGCTTTGGAAATGGCTAAGCAAATCGGAAATCAAAACCAGGTGGCCCTGGTGATGAATAATCTCGGCACACTTTTTTTCTACATCTCTGAGTATTCAAAAGCTGCATCTTATTATCAAAAAGGCCTTGAGGAGCTGATTGATGGAGAAGCAGGCTCATTGCCATTTGCAAATCCAGATACTGAAAAATTGAATTCAGTTCAAAATGTTCAAATTCTCTATGTTTTATTGAGGAACAAAGGAGAATCTTTAATGGAGAGCTATAAAACTGAAAATCAAGATAAAGCTTTGCTTCAAGCTGCGCTAGAAACATTCTTTACTGCGGATAAGGTTGTGGACCGCATGCGCTGGAATCAGCAGGCACAAAACAGCAAACTTTATTGGCGTACAAGGACCAAAAGCATGTATGAGGATGCACTAGAAGTGGCATATCTGCTTCAGGATTTGGAAAGTGCTTTCTTTTTTATGGAAAAAAGTAGAGCTGTATTACTCAATAACAGACTTAGTGAATTAGGAGCGAATCAACTTTTACAATCAGAAGATTTAGAAAAAGAAAAGTCTTTAAAACTCAATGCCCTGATGGCAGCAAATAAACTGTCAGAAATAAAAGGCGGAACAGCTCATAAAAACTATTTTGAAGCCCAGCAAGCATATCAGAATTATGTCAAAAGCTTAGAAAAGAAGTATCCTGTATATTTTAGGTACAAATATGACACCGCAATTACGCATTTGCGCCAGCTTCCAGACATTTTGGCTTCTGACCAGGCTTATGTAGCATATTTCTGTGGGAGCAAGGCCAGTTATGTTTTTACACAGCAGAAAGGACTAAGTCAGTTGAAGAAAATAGAAGCTGTCAATCTTGGAGAGCAAGTGAGTACGCTTTTGCATCTTTCAGGTAATCTCAGCAGATTGAATAAAGAGTTTGCATCTTATTCTGCATTGGCCAATGAGCTTTACAAGCTTTTGTTTGCTCCTTTGGAGTTAGATGCCACACGCATTGTAGTTTCCCCAGACGAATGGATGCTTCCATTGGAAATGTTACTCAAAAACCCAAAAGATCCGGGCTCCTATTTACTGAAAGATCATGCATTTAGTTATACCTATTCAGCTGGATTTTTGGCCAAAGCAAGTACATCAACCCATTCAAGCAACCATAGCTTATTGGGTATGGCACCGGTAAGCTACAGGCCAGAATTGAAGCAAGCGAGTTTATTGGGAGCTGATATTTCTTTGCAAAACCTCAGGAATTTTTTTCCAAAAGCCGAATTATTTGTAAATGAAAAAGCCACTAAAAAGGAATTTTTAAATGCTTTAAAAAGACACAGCATCATACAATTGTATTCCCATGCCACGGCTGATAGTTTAGGTAATGAGCCGACCATATATTTCCATGATGAAAAATTGCTGTTATCCGAACTTCAGTACCTTGATAAATTGCCCACACAGCTCATCGGATTGTCAGCCTGTAATACAGGAATTGGCAAATCAGTAAAGGGGGAGGGGATATTCAGCTTGGCAAGAGGTTTTGCTGCTGCAGGAATCCCATCAAGTTTGACAACACTTTGGGAAGTAGATGATCAGGCAACTTATGTTCTTACTGAGAGTTTTTATAGATTTCTCAGCCAAGGGCTCCCGGCTGATGTGGCACTTCAGCAGGCCAAACTGCAATTTCTCCTGAGTTATGAAAAGAGGCATCAACTTCCTTATTACTGGTCAGGCACGGTATTGTTTGGCAGTTCTCCTGTCCTTACCCCTGAGGTATCTAACTACTGGTTATATGCTCTTATTGGGGGATGTTTAATTTTTGTGTTATTGTTTTGGGTATGGAAAAAACAATCTTCAAAAGTCCAAATTCCCTATAACACTACAAAAAGACAGCCTACAACAAATGAAATTGGCTGAGTAACATTTATCTTCCACAGACAGGGACCTTTTTTACAGATTCGAAACCATTTAAAAAAATGCGGGTGATCCCTTTTCAATATAGGAAAAGCTGATTCGGTTATGGGGTATGTCGCTTTCAGCTTAAATTGCTAATCTCCTTTACCTTTAATTTCTGCTGAATCTTTGATTTTTGTAAGTTCAAGACAACATCTGGTGCATGGTATTTGTCGTTTTGCTTAGCAAAAAATCAGCACACCATGGGACTCAAGGATATAGTAAATAAAATCAAGGACAAAATTGTCAAGGAAAAAGAAGTAATTGAGGGAGAGGAGTCCAAAGACAAGTTTTTCTATAGTCAGCAGGAATTTCCAAATGAAGCCAATGCAAAGAGCGAATTTGAAAGGTCCAAAAGGAAGCTATTTGACGTGAATCAATGGTCAAATCTCCCAGGGATTACCAGTTCCTTCCAGCTATTCAAGGCAAGTGGTGAAATCAAATTTACTGACAACCCAGAAGTAGGTGATTATGTCAGGATATTACTCCCAGGACCATTGCCTGAGAATTGGGTAAAAGTAATCGATGTGGAAGAGGCAATTGATTCGGCTGAGTTTACGGTAAGTCCAAGTCCAATGCCCAAATCAAATGGACAATCTGAAGAAACCGAACATTTTTTTACCAGTGAAGCTACCAGCACCTTTCGCGTCAACAGAAAAGGAAATATTATTTTTGGCTATGAAATCGGAAAAGATGAAAGCATCAATAACCAAGGGGAAGAAGCAGCGGGAAGAGAATGGATCAATACCCTAATCGCCCAAGGCGGATGGCTTGGATTCCAAAAAGTACAATGGGAAAAATTGACCGACTATCTGGTTCATCTGATTGAAATAGAAGATGAAAGTAAAGAAGATTAAAAGTAGGAAAGAATCAATCGGCTCCATAGGAGCCAGCTGTCAGTAGCAAATGGACAGCATATTGATTTTTAGCTCCGTAGGAGCGACATGTAGCTATCGGATAGAAACATGCCGCTCCTACGGAGCTTTTGGTATTTACCGGCTCCTATCATTCTCCCATAATTCTGAGATTTTGACCACTTGCGGACAATTTTGTTCGGATATAGTCTTGGGTATCAAGAAAAAAAATGCCTCTTGGCCACAAAAATTAATATTTTGTATTGGCATGATCTAGGAAAGAGTGATGCAGTCACAACTATCGCCTCAGCCATGTTCAAAAACTATCTCAAGATCGCATTTAGGAGCTTCTGGAGAAGCAAAGGGATATCTATCATCAATGTACTTGGACTTTCTCTGGGTCTTTCGATCTGCCTCATTATTGCGCTCTATGTCATTCATGAGCGTTCGTATGATAGGCATTACCCAAATGCTGAACAGATCTATCGCATCAAAACTGAAATACTATTCGGTGGCAACCACTACCTTATGACCTTTGCACCTGCGCCAATGGCCGAAGCATTGGCAGCCGAACTTCCTGAGGTTCAAGCTGCGGTGCATTTTAGGAATAGGGGCTCCTTCCTTGTTAAAAGAGAAGCTGATAACATCAAAGAAAATAGCCTGATCTACACTAGTAAAGATTTTTTCAAAGTTTTTAATATTCCATTGGTTGAGGGAAATGTAAATGATGTCCTTAGCCAACCCAATACCATGGCAATCAGTCAATCAATTGCTCAGAAATATTTTCCTGAAGGATCAGCTGTAGGTAAATCCCTCGTGCTTGATAACAAAACAGATTACAAAATCACAGCTGTGTATGAAGACATGCCATCAAACAGCCATTTTTACTTCGATTTTCTGTTGGCTGCAGAGGGTTTGGAAGAGGCAAAGGAACCAAACTGGCTGAGTAATAATTTCATTACATATCTTCTCCTACAAGAAGGAACAGATATTCCTGCTTTTCAAAAGAAAATGGAAGCCATGCTCGAAAAACATCTTGAACCAGCCATGAAAATGGTCATGGGTGAAGGATTTACAATGGAAGAATTCAGAGCATCAGGTTCATTTTGGGAATATACCCTTCAACCGCTTTTGGATATCCACTTAAAAAGTGACTTGTTAGGTGAATTCAAACCAAACTTCAATGAAGCTTATATCTATATTTTTGTAGCCATAGCTTTGTTTATTTTGTTGATAGCTTGTATCAATTTTATGAATTTGGCTACCGCAAGATCTGCCAACAGGGCCAAAGAAGTAGGCGTAAGAAAAGTCATGGGATCGGACCGCAGTAGTCTGATTCGGCAATTTATGGTTGAGACGATCCTGATGGCGGTAATTTCTATGTTTTTGGCCGTACTGATAGCTGCAACCCTGCTACCTTTCTTCAACCAACTTGCAGAAAGACAATTGGAAATGCCTTTTGATATGCCTATGTTCTATGTCAGTCTCATTGGTGGAGCTTTGTTCATTGGCTTTTTGGCGGGTACGTATCCTTCATTTTTCCTATCTGCATTCAATCCTGCTAAAGTGCTTAAAGGAAACATAGCCTTAGGCATGAAGAGCGGCAAGATCAGGAGTAGCCTTGTTGTATTTCAGTTTGCAGTATCCATCATGCTGATCATTGCCACTTTTGTGGTTCAGGGGCAATTAAATTACATTCAAAACAAGCAGCTTGGCTTCAGTAAGGAACAGGTGATCATGGTAGATGACCTATATGCTTTGGGCAATCAGGTTCAGGCCTTTAAGGATGAAGTACAACGCAGCAGCCTGATCAAAAGTGCTACCTTAAGCGGTTACCTTCCAGTCTCCAATACCTGGAGGAATGACAACCCTTGGTGGGCTGAAGGAAAGAATCCCCAAGAACAAGAAAATCTTGTTAGCATTCAAAATTGGGCTGTTGATCATGATTATGTTTCCACTTTGGGCATGAAAATCATTCTGGGCCGCGACTTTTCCCGTGAGTTTGTCTCTGATTCTAACGCTGTTATTCTAAACGAATCTGCCTTGAAGAATTTTAGAATAGAAGGTGACCCAATAGGAAAACGAATAGCCACATGGGGTGGTGATCCTGGTGCATTTGAAATTGAGAACCTAAATTATAAAACCATCATCGGTGTGGTTGAGAATTTCCATTTTGAATCGCTCAAGGAAAATGTAGGCTCTGTGATGTTGTTTATAGACAAAAAGCCTCAAGGCTATGCATGCTTTAAATTCGAGACCAAAAACACCGAAGAAGTAATCACACTCATAGAAAATCAATGGAGGAGTTTGGCGCCGGATCAGCCATTTACCTACTCCTTTTTAGATGACCGCTTTAATAAGATGTATGCCTCAGAGACTAGAATAGGGAAGGTATTTGCTGTATTTACTTCACTTGCTGTCTTCATTGCCTGCCTCGGTCTTTTCTCCTTGACGACTTTTACAGCCGAACAGCGCACCAAAGAAATTGGCATCCGCAAAACCTTAGGTGCAAGTGTGGCCAATATCGTATTCCTGCTCTCCAAAGAATATACGAGATTGGTGTTGTTTGCATTCTTCCTGGCATGCCCCATTGCTTGGTGGGCGATGAGCGATTGGTTGGAGGACTATAAATTCAGAATTGCCTTAGGCTGGGAGATCTTTATTTTATCCGGCCTTACAGTGTTTGCTATTGCATGGCTTACTATGGGCTTTCAATCTTTAAAAGCTGCAATGGCCAATCCTGTCAATAGTCTCAAAAGTGAATAATGAAACTAGCTTTTCAAATTTTTTTATAAATTGAAATTTTGAATAAATAAAGAGGAATGGAAAAAAGTCCAAAACCGTTCCTCTTTATTTTTCTTATGTATATAAAAT
>DAIPZN010000078.1:0-21854 GCA_036782195.1 Cyclobacteriaceae bacterium
TTTTTGCATTTTGGAATTTGAAATTAAATTTTATGTATTCTACATTATGCAAAATGAAATACCTTTACATATGCTTATTGGGATAATAAAAAAAATAAAATGTTAAAAAACTAGAGTTTAGCAGAATTGAAATTTTACAAGAAAAATGGCTATTTATCTCAGATTTTGAAAACCCTACACATTCCACTTTTTTTTGTAGGTGAGTTACCTTTTCATGTTTAGCAAAGAAAATACAGTAAGGGTTGGTGGTCAGAAAAAAAGCAAAAAAATAAATTGAGGCAAAAGCGTCAATAGAAAAGGTCACGCCTTAAGGGACAAAAAAACCCGGCAATTGATACCGGGTCTTTTGAAAATAATTACTACTACTAGGGATTACCTGATTGGTCTTTCACCTTTGACAAAGGTAATAAATGCAATCATTAGAATCAATTATTTCAATGTTTCGAACTGAATATATTATTGACTATGAATTGTTTAGATCAAAAATCCATTTCTATTTGATTTCTCAGAATGTCCTCAAAGGTCTCCCTATTCCTAATCAATCTTGGCATTCCGTTATGAATCAACACTTCAGCAGGTCTGAGTCTCGAATTATAATTACTTGACATGCTGAATCCGTAGGCTCCTGCATTTTTGATTGCCAGAATATCCCCTTCTCTTACTTCATGAAGGCTTCGATTGGCAGCAATTGTATCTGTCTCGCAGATGTAACCAACTACTGTATACATTTGTGGTTTGCCATCGGGATTGGAAATATTCACTACATCGTGATAGGCATTGTACATCATGGGTCGGATCAGGTGATTCAATCCAGAATCCACACCTACAAAAGTGGCATTGGGAGTGGTTTTGATTACATTGGCTTTGACGAGTAGGAAACCACATTCACTGACCAAATATTTGCCTGGCTCTATCCACAGCTCCAAATCTCTTCCATAGTTTTTGCAAAATTCCTGAAAGGCTACGGAAACTTTTGCTCCAACTTCCATGACATCTGTTGCTGGATCTCCGGGCTTATAGGCAACTTTGAAGCCGCCTCCGAAATCCAGGAATCGCAAATCAGGAAACTGTTTGGCTACTTCAAAAACAACATTTGCACCTTTAAGAAAAACTGCAGCATCAAGGATATCCGAACCCGTATGGATATGCAATCCATCGATAATCATTTTATTCTCTTTGGTGACAGCTAGAATCTCATCTACCTGCTGTATAGAAATGCCAAATTTGGAATCAATATGTCCTACAGAAATTTTGATGTTCCCCCCCGCCATAATGTGGGGGTTTAGTCGGATGCATACTGGGACACTTCCGCCAAATTTTTTCCCAAATTGACTCAGCAGAGGAATGCTGTCAATGTTGATGACTACGCCCAATGCAACTGCTTCAACCAGTTCCTCTATTCCCACGCCACTTGGGGTGAACATAATCTCAGCTGGTTCAAAACCTGCATGCAAGCAAAGTTTCACTTCCTCTATTGAGACTGCGTCTACCCCTGTACCAGAATGTTTGAGTAGTTTGAGAATATTGATATTAGAAAGTGCCTTAGTGGCATACTTGATTTTCAAATTGACTGCCGCAAAAGCCTGCTGCAGATTTCTTACCTGTTCTTGGATTTTTGCCCCATCATAGACATATAGCGGTGTTCCAAATTGATATGTCAATTCTTGAAGGTCCACCCCTTGGATGTGAAAGCTATTATTGATGATTTCCATGTTTGTCAAAGTGAAGGGCAAAGATATAAATACAACAAAAAAGGAAGGCATAGGCCTTCCTTTTTTTACTATAAACTACATTAAGAAACAAAAGGTATTTGACCCAAATCTAGGACAGTTCTGATTATCTGCCAAACGAACCCAAATAATACCCTGTTAAATATTGTTAAGCTACTGACAAGCCATCAATTATCCTTTAAATTTGCTCTTATGTCAAAATCCAAGATGAAATTGATCATCCTGCTCATGTCCCTTGCTAGCTTGGGATTGATCGGTTTTCAATATTATTGGGTCACCAATGCTTTGAGGATCAATGAAGAACGATTTGAGCAAAACGTTTATCAATCATTGGCCTCCACCATAGAATTATTGGAAAAAGGGGAAACATCAGATGTTTTCTTAAGCTACCTTGCTAAAGACACCCTACTTCAACGATCTCTTTTTCAAAAAATTGAACCCATTGATGTTCAGGTCAGACAGCGCCCCTCTACCCGAAGGAGACCTTCTGTCATGGACTCTATGATGCGTCAGCCTATACCTCAAGTCAGTCAGCGCTTTAGGCGGATCATCGAATCCCGGGGAATGGATGTATCCATTCTTCTTGATTTGGATAATTTCTTCACTAACCTGACCCCAGAGATTGCCTCATCCTTGTTTACCATGGATGAAATGGAAATCTTACTTCAGGAACGGGAAAGGCAGATGCAATACCTCAATCAGGAGCCTCCTTTTAAAAGCCGATATGGGGTGACAATTGAAGCAGAAGTCGTTGAAGAGTACAATATTCCAAAAGATGCCCTTGAGAAAATCGGTAGGGCAAATCTCAAGATCGAAGCCATGAACCGGGCATGGGAAGAGCTTCTTGGTGGCCAAAAAAACATCCTCAGCAGGATGGATACGAGTCAGCTTAAGAGTGTGCTAGGCTATCAATTACGAGAAAGAGGCATAGACCAGACTTTTGATCTTGCCATTAAAGACGACCAGGAAGATATCATTCCATTAGCAGGTCTCAAAAATACCCAACAGCTCCTATACGAAGGAATCCAGGCACGCCTTTTCCCAAGTGACATATTTGGAAAAGAGAATTACCTCATGATTTACTTCCCGCACAAGAAACGGTACATCTTTCAACAAATCTGGTTGCCGCTTTTAAGCTCACTGCTCTTCTTAGGCATTATCATTTTCTGTTTTATATACGCGATAAAAGTCATCATTCGCCAAAAGAACCTGTCTGAAGTGAAAAATGACTTTATCAACAACATGACCCACGAATTCAAGACGCCAATCGCAACGGTAAGCTTGGCAGTGGAAGCACTTCAGGACCCTGATCTTATGAATCAGGACAAATTCCGTAAAAGATACCTCAGCATTATCAAGGAGGAGAATAAAAGACTTGGGTCCCAGGTCGAGAAAGTACTGCAAGCCGCAACTCTTGACAAAAAAGACTTTAAGTTGAAAATAGAAACCATCAACCTGGAAGAATTGCTTCAAAATGCAAAGCAGAATTTTGAACTTCAGGTGGAAAACAAAGGTGGCAAAATCCTTCTGGAAACAGCATTAGCAGATCCTTATTTAGAAGCTGATGCATTTCACCTTTCCCATATCATCAACAACTTATTGGACAACGCCAACAAATACGCCAAAGATGAGCCATTGATCAAGATCAAAGCCTGGGACCAAAACGGCAGCGTATTTGTTTCCATTTTGGACAATGGCATAGGAATGTCCAAAGAGGCACAAAAGAAGATTTTTGACAAATTTTATAGAGTACCTACTGGTAATCTACATGATGTTAAGGGATTTGGGCTAGGATTAGCCTATGTCAAAACTATGCTAGAAGCCCATCAGGGTGAAATCAGTGTAAGCAGTGAATTAGGAAAAGGAAGTACTTTTACATTAAAACTCCCCAAAAAACAATGAGCAAAGCAAAAATTCTGGTTGTAGAAGATGATCCCAACCTTGGAGACATCCTTCAGGAATACCTTACCATGAAGGGATTTGAAACCACCCTTTGCAGAGATGGTGAAGAGGGATGGGCAAAATTCAAAAAAGATAAGTATCATCTTTGTCTGCTAGACATCATGATGCCGAAGAAAGATGGCTTTACGCTTGGCAAAGAAATCAAAAAAGTACAGGAGGATCTTCCTATTATCTACCTGACTGCCAAAAACCTTAAAGAAGATATCATTGAAGGCCTCAAAATCGGCGCTGATGATTACATCACCAAACCCTTCAGCATGGAAGAACTGCTGCTGAGGATAGCGGCGATACTAAGAAGAACGCAAAAGTCTGAAGAAATACAGGCTTTGAAAACCTATCAGATCGGAAGCTTTATGCTCCATTATGACGAGCAGTACCTTGAAGGTCCCGATGGCAGACATAAATTAACCTCTAAAGAAAATGAGTTGATTCGGCTACTGGCATCAGAAATGAACAAATTGGTCAACAGAAGCCATGCCTTGAAACAAATATGGGGTGATGATAGCTACTTCAATGCACGAAGTATGGATGTATACCTTAGCAAAATCCGCAAGCTTCTTAAAGAAGACCCAAGAGTACAGATCATCACAGTGCATGGAGAGGGTTTTAAAATGGTGGTCTCTGAATCATGAAATATTCTCTTATCATCCTACTACTGTGGGCTTGTACACCAGCAAATAAAGCATCTATAAGCGTAGAAAATATAGAACAACAATTTGGATCAGAAGGAAACCAAGCTGGCGAGCCTTATCTCTTTAAAGATAATTCAGGAAATGCGTATTTAAGCTGGGTGGAAAAGCAGGATTCTTTAAGCAAATTCCAATACAGTATGTGGACCGATGCGGGTTGGACTTCACCATCACTCATTGCCGAAGGAGTAGATTGGTTTGTCAACTGGGCAGATTACCCACAGATGGCGGCATTCTCTAACGGCTCATTTGCAGCTGCATTTTTGGAAAAAAACGGCTCCGGCACCTTTGCCTATAGCATCAAAATCACCATTTCTCCAGATGGCATTAATTGGTCTAAACCCTGGACATTACATGACGACAATACACAGACTGAACATGGATTTGTATCCATGGTCCCATGGGATGACAATCTCTTGGTGAGTTGGCTAGATGGAAGAAATACTGCTTCAGATCAGCCACATGACCATAGTCATCACGGTCATCATGGACAGATGAGTTTAAGGGCAGCCGTAATCTCTCCTTCAGGTGTTAAGTTGCAGGAATGGGAACTTGACAACAGGGTGTGTGACTGCTGCCAAACCTCAACAACCATGACAGCAAATGGCCCTGTGATTGTTTTTCGAGACAGATCTGAAGATGAAATCCGAGACCTTGGAATAGTTCGTTGGGAAAATGGAGCTTGGTCTACAACCCAACCTGTATACATGGATCTTTGGAAAATTGCTGCCTGTCCAGTCAACGGGCCAAGAATTGATGCTTTAGGTAATGATATGGGAATTGCTTGGTATACTGGAAGACAGGATAGGCCAGAAGTCAAAGTTGCTTTTTCCGCTGATGGTGGCAAAAGCTTCAATTCTCCAATAAAAGTGGACTTGGGTAATACCATCGGTAGAGTGGACTTCGCCATGACTGCTGCCAATGAAGGATTTGTGACATGGATGGAAGATGGTACCGTATATGGGAGAAAAGTTAGCGCATCAGGTAAAGTCGGTGACTCTTTAAAACTTACTGAGACCTCCGCAAAGAGATCCAGCGGATTCCCCCAATTAGTCTATGCCAATATGGGAGCTTTATTAGCCTGGACAGATGACCATATGCCCGAAAGCAGAATCAAGAGCAAAGCAATACTGAAATAACACTATTGGTGATGATATGGCTCATTTCTCAGAATAGTGAATGCGCGATAGAGCTGCTCAATAAAAAACACCCTTACCATTTGATGGGAAAAAGTCATTTTCGATAAGGACAATTTTCCTTGTGCTCTTTCATACACCTCTGGAGAAAATCCATATGGCCCACCTATGACAAATATCAGTTGTTTAAGCCCTGCATTCATTTTCTTTTGAAGATAATCAGAGAAATCAATTGAACTAAACTGCTTGCCCTGCTCATCCAATAAGACAAGCTCATCTCCTGCCTGTATCTTTTTGAGTATCAAAGCACCTTCTTTTTCCTTCTGGACTTGTTCGCTAAGGCCTTTGCTGTTTTTTAGGTCTGGAATCTGCTCGAATTCAAAACGTACGTAAAAACCCAACCGCTTGCTGTACTCCTCTATCAAGGTTTGGATCGCCACATGGTCTGTTTTTCCTATCGCAAGTAGTTTGATCTGCATGGTGTAAAGGTACAAAATCATTGAACGCTCACATAATTATATTACCATCAGGATAAGGCCTCTTAATCAAGGGAATCAATCGGTAGACCAACGACCCACAAGTGTAGATGTAAAATTTTTGGCTAAACACCTGTAAAACAATCCGATAGAAATGGAGCTTAATATATCCTAACCTAAACCAACACCAAATGAAAAATACCATAAGGATAGCAGCCTTAGTGGCCATGGTGCTCGCTACTGCATTTACTACCAAATCAAAAACAGCTGAAGCAGATATTGTGGACTTGGCTGTACAGACTGAGTTTTTGTCCACTCTTGTTGCAGCAGTCAAAGCTGGCGACCTTGTGGAAGTATTGAAAGGAGAGGGACCTTTCACTGTATTTGCTCCTACAAATGAAGCTTTTAACAGCTTGCCGGCAGGAACAGTGGAAAACTTGCTCAAGCCTGAAAACAAAGCAGCCTTGATCAAGGTCCTGACTTACCATGTAGTACCGGGTAAAGTTTATTCCAAAGATTTGACCCATGGCATGAAGGCATCAACAGCCCAAGGTACGGATGTCACTATCACTCTTAAAGACGGTAAAGCAATGGTCAATGAAGCTAATGTCATTACTACTGACATAGAAGCTTCCAATGGTGTGATCCATGTAATTGATAAAGTAATTTTACCTAAAATGTAAGACAAAAAAAATCCGGTTCTGAACCGGATTTTTTTATTAAACAATGTATCCTTTTCGCTTCAAAATTGTCTCTACAAATTTTTTCTCATTATCTGTATTGAAAATTCTAAAGGGTAGGTGAATAAATTGGGCTTTGGACATTGTCAACACAAAGGCATCTTTAGTGATCTCTGCCTTTTTGATCATGTTCCAGTTGATAGGCATTCCCTGCTTCGCATTGAGTTTCATAAGGATCTGTCTGCTGTCGATTTCATAGGACATTTTTTCAAACATCACCTTGTTTTGTTCCATTTGGGTAACACCTGCAAATTGTATAACCCAGAACAATAAATAAAGGACATAAGCTAGAATGGCCATGCTGATCCACCACCAGGAAGGTATCCAAAAGTAACCGCAAGCTATGGCCAGAGCAATCAAAATCACCCACCATTGCTCTTTAAGCACGTTTACCATTCCCATTTTGATATAAGTCCCTGTTTCTAATTGGTGTTTTTTGGTCTTGACAATCATCAGATTTGCTATTTTTTCGGTGGGCAAATATCAGATGATCTGCCCTATTTCACAAGCCAATCAAAAATCTTTCATTTTTTTTGATTATAAATAAAAATCAAAAGTTAAACAGATGTGTTAATCTATTGACTTCTAAATCGAATTGTGTTAAATTAAATAAATTTTTAGATTATGAGTAGTTTAGTGGTAGATCTGATCTTGTGTGGGCTCGCCTATGTGGTGCTGATATATTTTGTTGCTACCCTGACAAAAGCACGGATCAATAAAGACAAAGACAACAATGATGACGGTGATGGAGGGGTAGAAGATTTCACACCACCTAAAATTGACTTGCCTCCAGGCGTAATCTGGCCTCAAGATGGCCCCAAAAAGAAAAAGCCCAAGCCTTACAACGTCTAGTTACATTGATCACAGACACCTTGCACCAGCAAGCTCACTTCCTTTCGCACAAATCCTTTCGGTAATTCTACTTCTGGTAAGCTTACCTCATCAATACACAGGGTTTTTCCACATTTTTCGCATTTAAAATGAACATGATCATGGCTGTGGGCGGGTTGGCCATCACCATGCCTGTGTGAGCAAAGGGCATATTTTGTAGCCCCGCTGTCATCTAGCACTTTATGAATCAGGTCATTTTCCAAAAAGGTCTTTAAGGTCCTATAGATGGTGACTCTATCAAAATCCTGTTGCAACACTTCTTCCAAGTCAGCATGCGACAAGGCCATTTGCTTGTCCAAAAACGTATGCAAGACAGCTTTTCTACAATTGGTAATCCTTAATTGATGATCTTGGAGTATCTCTAATGGGCTCTGGTTCATATTATACTTTCGGTGACCTTCAGGTAAAAATAAAAAGAAATAATGGGATTAAGTTCCAATGTAAAGAAAAAGGCCAATCCCGAGAGACTGGCCTTTCAAACAATTATTTAGGATCCAAAATCATCTTTATCCTTTCAAGAGCATCTTCCAGATGAAGCTTGCTCAACCTGTCAGAAGTTCTTGGAACAGCTGCGCTGATTTGTCTTTGTAGCATTTTGAGCTCTCCTCTTGCCATTGGTCTGATATCAGATTGGGAAGCATTGATCTGTGGCCCTACCCGGTTACGGAATTGGGCAGGAATGGTAGGTTCATTCCCGGTAAGCAATTCCGAGAGTCTCTCAATATGGGCTCTCTGCAAACTTCTTCTGTGGACATCTATAGCCTTTCCAGTGGAAAGTTCAGACCAAATACCTGATCTCAAGTCATCGAACAGCTCAGTCATGGTATAGGCTTTTTTTCCGTTGAGGGCTTCATTCTCAATCATCCTTCCGAGTCTCCCCCATTCTAAAACACCATTCAAAGTTGTGACCTGTACAGCTCTGATTCTTTCTAAGGCTCCAAAATCCCCGATTTTCGTAATGATATCATTATCCATCAACCAAACAGGAGTTGCAAATAATTCTTTGTTCAGGAACGCAACAGCTCTTTTTTGTTTCTCTTTTTCGGTATGTCTGTATACAGCCTCTCCTTGTCCTGTGGATTTATAGATTTCATATACCCCACCTACATTGGTCCGGACATGTCCCATATATCGGTTGTATTGGCCGATTACCTGCCCATACATTTCGTTCAGATCTGCATAGTCTTTGAATGGTTTATCACGCTCTGCTGTCCAATCTCCCAAATTTGGTAGAATGACTTTCAAATTCTGTATCCCATACGTAGATGCTTTCATGGCATCATCCCCAAGGTCTTCACTTTGGGTACTTGGGTCATAGTTGTTCCCTTGTCTACCAAACCTGTAAACTGGATCTCCTTGTTTTTCCATTATCCACTTGTCAAGGATTGGCTGCTCTTCTTCAGGAGTTTTGGCATCCAATATCGGCCTATAACCCCATGCGATTGAATACCTGTCGTAAGGGCCTACATTTGGCATTAAACTTACATCTTTGTCCCCTGGCTGGGCTATATAATTGAATCTGGCGTAGTCCATGATCGACGGCGCAGTACCAAATTTCTTTGTAAAGCTTGCTGATCTAAGCGAATCTACCGGATATGCATGTGAGGAGGCAAAGTTGTGCGGAAGACCCAAGGTATGTCCAACTTCATGTGCTGAAACAAATCTGATCAATCTACCCATCACTTCATCCCTAAACTTGACTCCTCTTGCTTCTGGGTTGACTGCAGCGGTTTGGATGAAAAACCAGTTGCGCAAAAGGTTCATCACATTGTGATACCATCCGATATCTGATTCTATAATTTCGCCAGATCTTGGATCTGACACATGAGGCCCATAGGCATTTTGAATATCAGATGCGAAATAGCGGATGACCGAATATCTTGCATCTTCAGCACTCCAATCTGGATCCTCTTCAGGACTTGGAGCATCTTTAGCCAAAATGGCGTTTTTGAAACCGGCATCTTCAAAAGCAACATTCCAATCCTCAACACCTTGTTTCAGATAAGGCCTCCACTTCTCTGGAGTAGCTGGATCAATGTAAAATACGATAGGCTTCACGGGTTCTACCAACTCTCCCCTTCTGAATCTTTCATAGTCTTCTTCTTTGACTTCCAATCTCCACCTGTCCAAGAAAGTCCTCTGGGCCGCACGTTGTTCATCAAGGCCATAATCCACCACTGATCTGCTGAACCAGCCAACCCTTCGATCTGCAAGGCGCTGCATCATTGGCTCCTTAGGCAACAAAACCATAGAGGAATTCATTTCTACAGTAATCAAACCAGTACTTGCATTTGAAGGCGGGTCGGTGGCTACATAGGTCATTACATAGCGGGCTTCGATATTGATAGGATAGGTACTGATCCGCTCTATGTAGGAACGCTCATTATCCAGTCGTGTGACTTTGTACTCTGTCCTTCTGTTTTTGGGTAGTCCAATTGCCTGAACATCCTTGGCAAATAGGTCTGTGGCTTCAATGACCACACCTTTGCCATCTTTAGCAAGTGCTTTGACATCAAAGCGCTGCAAGATGGGCTCCAAATTTGAATTTTTCACAGCTATGGAAATTGGTAAGGAATCCGCAGCTGTATTGGTATAGGAAACTACCCGCAGCATGACATGGTCATTTTGTCTATCCCATCTTACCAACAAAGTATTGGTTCTCTCCCCTCCATAACCAATTCCATCTGCTGTTCTTGCAATGGTAGTGACCATCAGCATTTCACGGCTCAACAGTGAATCCGGAATTTCATAAAACCATTTACCATCAAGTTCATGAACAGTAAATAAGCCTATCTTTCTCTTGGCTTTACTTGTGATAACCTCCTGATAGGGCTTTGGTCCAGATCTTGGGGTGGCTGGTCTTGCTGGTGCAGGTGCGGGAACTGTTGCAGGCTCAGGTTGCTTTTCCTTTTTTTTGCGCTGTGCCAAAGCTGACTCCCCTCCAAACATTCCTGCAAGTAACAGAACTGCAGCTAATGCCTGTTTAGTTGATATTTGGGTAAACTTCTTCATTGAATAGTAAGTTGACAATATGATTAAGAGTATATTAACACACAAAGGGACTGTTTTTCTTAATCTGGGCATCAAAAATGTGATAAGCGGCAGTCTCATCAAACAGAAGGTAACAACAATTGGATTCAGAAATCATCATTGTAGGAGGAGGCTTGGCTGGTCTTATTGCCGCCCATCAGCTTGCCAAGAATGGCAGAAAGGTGCTGGTTTTAGAGAAAAAAATATATCCTTTTCACCGGGTGTGTGGGGAATATGTTTCCAATGAAGTAAGGCCCTTTCTTCAAAAACAAGGCTTATTCCCTTCTCATTTAGACACTGCTGAGATTACTCAATTCGAATTGAGTGCTATCAATGGTCATTCAGCCAATATAGAACTTGAAATGGGTGGATTTGGAATTAGCAGATATGTTTTAGATGAGTGGCTCTACCAAAAAGCTCTTCAGGCTGGTGCTGTTTTTCACCTGAATACACAGGTAGAGCATCTGGAATACGATCCTTTAGCAGGCAGTTTTACTCTCCAACTCCAGCATGGAAAACTCCTTACCTGTAAACACATCATTGGGGCATTCGGCAAAAGGTCCAAACTGGACAAAGTACTGGAGCGACCATTTATCCAAAATAGATCAGATTATATCGGAGTCAAATACCACATCAAGGCTGCGATAGACCCTTATACCGTGTACCTGCATAATTTCCCAGGCGGATACTGTGGGGTGAACAAAATCGAAGGTGATCTGTACAATCTCTGCTACTTGGGAAGCCGTGAAGCCCTTCGGACTTTTGGGGACATTGCTACAATGGAAGAGAAAATGCTTTGGCTAAACCCACATTTGAAAAGAATTTTTCAGGATAGTGAATTTGTATTTGAAAAACCAGAAGTGATCAATGAGGTGAATTTCTCCCCCAAAAACCCAATTGAAAACCATGTGCTCATGGTCGGAGATGCTGCAGGACTGATTACACCTCTTTGTGGGAATGGCATGGCCATCGCGATTCACACAGGAAAACTTGCCGCAGAAGCAATCCTTAAACATAAAGATCAAAAGAATATTGAATCTGAATATGCCACAGCTTGGGCTAAAAACTTCAAGCAAAGACTATGGGTAGGGCGTCAGGTACAGCGACTGTTTGGTTCACAATTCGTTTCCAGCTTGGGTGTTTCCTTGCTTCAATCAAGCAAGTTTGTGTCAAGGCAAATCATCAGAAGCACCCATGGTTCAGCTATTGAATAACACGAATAGGCTGGCGCTACCCAAAAACCTGCATCACCTGTGTATTGAAAAGGAAATACCAAATAAAGAAAAGGTTGAGTGTCGTAGCGGAAATTCTATTCATCCACATCACCCAAGAGTAGGTCACATATTTGGCTTCAGAAATCCTTACAAACCTGAACCAAATAAAGAAATACATCACAACTGGCAGCAAGGCAAGCAAAAAATAATATAAAGCTAAGGGCTGCCCTTTTTGTAAAAAGAAATGACAGAAAGCGCCTCCTGCCACGAGGAAAAATACCGCTGAGAAGAAGAAAGTACCTTGTACCCCCAGCTTCAAACTTAAAGTATGATCACCCCGCTTTGCATCTTCCTCATGCTGATAGACCTGAGTCAAAGGATATGAAGCCCACAGCATCAAGCTGGTCAACATCCCAGGCCAAAGCACATGTGGTTGCAGAAACACCCCCCAACCAAAATCGCTCAAACCTGCATAAGCCATACTGAAAGAAAAATATCCTTGAAATAAACCTGCAATCACCCAGCTGGAATAAGGATATTTCTTGATCCTGATCTTCGGATGGCTATACGCCATGGATACAAGGCTATAAACCAAAAGCATGGAACTGAATTGCCATGAAATCCTTAAACCTATCGCTAATCCGAGTAGCAAAAACACCAAAGAAAGGTAATAAAGCCCCAAAGTCACTTTCGGTGGATTCTTTAGTCCTCCAATACTCTTTTCATCTTTATCAAAATAACTGTTGTAGCCATTACTCGAAGGATATATAAATAGATGTAAGGCAACAAAGACCAACAATAGCCTCTGTGGATCCAGATTGGGGGTGAATGCCAGTGCAAACAAAAAAATAGGCAAGAGGAAATAAGAAAACGGAATCCTGAGATGCTTCCAACTGGAAATTTTAAACATAGAAATTTAGTGGGCTTTAACTTTTAGGAATAGGAGTTGTTGTCACAATGTAAACCAAGTTAGAAAAAATAAGCGTAACTTAAGTTGATGGACAACCATATTGTGAGTATTGGCATAGCCAATCCGGGGGCTCCGATTTCCCAGAGCAAAATCAGTGATTTTATGAAGAAGGCCCATGGATTAGATCCACAGGAATCCCGAAAGATCAACTTTGTTTACAAAAAGTCGGGTATTGCCACAAGACATTCAGTCATCAGGGATTATGAAGCAATTGATCCGACAGAATATACATTTTTTCCCCAGAATGAGTCACTTGAGCCTTTCCCTTCCACCAAACAACGCATGTCCATATTTAAGGAGGAAGCTTTAGGCTTGGCCATTCAAGCCATAGAAAAATGCCTCTCTACTGCTAAGGTCAAACCGGAAGAGATTAGCCACATGGTATTGGTCTCATGTACGGGCATGTTTGCACCCGGACTTGAATTAGAAATCATTCATCAACTGGGTATCAGAAGCAATGTAGAACGGTTTGCCCTTCATTTTATGGGCTGCTACGCTGCATTCAATGCCATCAAACTTGCTGACCGGATATGCGATAGCCAACACGACGCAAAGGTGCTACTGGTGTCAGTAGAATTGTGTACCATCCATTTCCAAAAGGTCTTTACCGAAGATAACATCTTGGCAAATGCCCTTTTTGGTGATGGCGCTGCTGCAGCACTGGTTTGCAAAGGAGATTCTGGACTTGCTATCCGCAATTACAGCAGTCAGCTTTTCCCGGATACTGCAAATGAGATGGCCTGGGGTATCGGGGATTTTGGATTCGAAATGAAACTTAGCAAATATGTACCAGAACTTTTGGGAAAAGGTTTGCACCAAATCCGCCAACACTTGGAGGCTTTATTTTCTATTTCGGCAATAAAAAATTTCGCTATTCATCCAGGTGGAAAGCAGATCCTTCATAAAGTCGAAGAAGCTTTTATGATCGATAAAGACCAAAATCTGCACTCTCATGAAGTGCTTCAAGCCTTTGGCAATATGTCTTCCGCAACCATATTGTTTGTGTTACAACGGTGGCTGCTTCAGACTGACAAAACAGGGCCCATTTTGGCATTGGGCTTTGGTCCCGGATTGACTTTAGAAACCCTTTTGTTGGAAAAGTAAATGGGAAAATTTACCCAAAGAAGTTTTGAAAAAGAGATCATGGATGATCTTGAAGTTGGTGGGGAATACCTCGAACAGGCACTGAAAGAGCTTAGGATCATCAATAGACTCTTGGGAGGCAATTATGTAACCACTCAAGGCATCGGGCACTTCGTCAAAAATCATCCCCAAAACAGCTACACTATAGCAGATGTCGGATGTGGTGGTGGTGACATGATCCGAGTCATGCATGAATGGGGCCTCCGCCAAAACCTCAGCTGCTCCTTTATCGGTATAGACGCCAACGCCAATACCATCGCCCGTGCTGAAGAAAATCTGAAAGACCTGAAACAAGCTACATTTAGGACACAGAATATCTTTGATCCCGATTTTTCGGAAGAAAAAGTCGATTTGGTCACTTGCACGCTTTTCACCCATCACTTCAATGATGAGGAAATGTTTCAGCTGCTTCGTGCCTTTAGGAAAAAAGCCAAGCTGGGCATTATCATCAATGACTTGCACAGACATCCTTTGGCCTACCATAGCATCAAATTGCTCACAAAGGCATTCTCCAAATCTGAAATGGTTAAAAATGATGGCCCTCTTTCTGTATTGCGGGGATTTAAAAGAGATGAAATAGAGTTGCTATTGAAAAAATCCGGCTTTCAATCTTACTCCATATCATGGAACTGGGCTTTTAGATGGCAGGTTTTAGGCTTTTTAGATTAAATTTGCGCTGTTATTAAAAAATAGTGGATAATGGAATATAATATTGATTTAGAAACATTGGATTTAATCAAGCAAAGATCGATTGATCTGGCATTTAAAATTGGGCCAGCCCTTCTTCAGGCTTTGATTCTTTTTTTGATCGGTGTGTATGTCATCCGGATTTTGTTACGCTTGCTCTTTGGTGCGCTGACCAAGTATGAATTTGACCCTTCACTTACAACTTTTTTGATCAGCTTCTTGAGAGCTGTGCTTTGGGTTGTACTGCTTATCAGTGTCGCCACTACATTGGGTGTAGAGATGACATCATTTATAGCCATTTTAGGTGCAGCCGGTTTGGCAGTAGGTCTGGCACTTCAAGGTTCTCTTTCCAATTTTGCTGGAGGGGTATTGATTCTTGTGTTCAAACCTTTTAGGGTAAATGACACAATAGAAGCGCAGGGAACAATTGGGGCAGTGGAAAGTATTGACATCCTCTATACCAAAGTCAGAAACTTTGACAACAAGGTAGTGACAATTCCCAATGGAGCTTTGGCAAACAATTCCATTGTCAATTACTCAAATAAGCAAACCAGAAGGGTGGAAATTCAGGTAGGTGTAGCATATGGGACTGACTTGAAAAAAACCCGGGAGTTGATCTTAGGAATTTTAGAGAAAGACGAGAGGATCCATCCTGACCCAGCCCCTGTAGTTAACTTCAGTAAGTTTGGTGAAAGCAGTCTGGATTTAATTATACGATTTTGGGTGAATACTGAGGATTTTTGGCCTAGTTATCACACCAATATGGAGGCCATTAAAGAATCATTTGAGGTGAATGGAATTCAGATTCCTTTCCCCCAACGGGATGTCAACCACTATTATCCAGAGGGACAGCCTAAGACAAATTAACATAAGCCCCAAAAATTTGGGGCTTTCGTTATCAATCCAGCTTTAGGAAATATTTATTGCCTTTATGGGTCACTTCAATCTCTTTGTCACAAGCTCCTGATCCAAAATCAAGATTGAAAACTTCTTCACCTGAAACCAACTGAAGCACTCCAGAACTTGCAACCCAGTTTCCGGTTTTGGTACAGTCATGAAGGTAAGAAAGAGCATTTTGGATGGCTGCTGTGTAAGCAGAACCGAATCTATGCCTACCAGTAGCTTGACCGGTGACTGTCATTGATATGGATAAAGGATCTAAGATCACTTTATATTTTTTGACAAAAGCACCATCAAAAGTTGCATAGGTATTGTCTGGCCAAGTTACCTTCCCATTGGTAATCCGTACTTCAAAAGTTGATTCAGAATTTTCAAAACCTTGGTTGGTTATTTTTCTAGTACCTTCAATTTTTTTCCCATCTACTTCATAACCATCGAAGGTCACATTTATTTATGAGCCTTTTACCAGAAACAAACCATTAAATGCCATGACAATTTTTCCTTTCCGGCTTATTCCATTGGGACTTGTGCAGCCATTACCGAAGTTTACCACAATGGTTTTAGAATTTTCATTCACAGAGATAATTGTGTTGGAACACAAATCTCCATTCAGATAAGAATTGGTCCTTAAACCTTGGCCGTTGTTTTGGCTGACAAATAAGGCCAGATTATCCACATCATCAAATAAGGATAAAACCTGTGCATTTTCCACAATAAAATCAGCTTGAGGCTGCGGCAAGGAAGCAGGATCTTTCTCACATGAAATGAGAATCGGCAAGAACAGCGCTAAATAGTAGCGATAAAATTTGAGGTGATTTTTCATAAAAAGAGGTGATAAAGAAAAGTAATGCGCAAATAACGCCAGTTATATCAAAAAATTGTGGATTTCACCAAAATATCTATGCCTCTTTCCACTTAGGCTTTTCTTTTGTTTTCTTTCTGTCAGGTACGCAACCAAGATTACCTGTAAGCGAAACATCGTTAGGAATGCCACCAAAACCTTCTGAAAAATCTACTTCTTCACCTTCTTGCTTTGGTTTGGAAACTGTTTTTTTACCTGATTTCATATGTATAAAACCTCAAGTAAACCTAAATGGTTGCAGTTAAAAAATTATCTCCGCATCCTGAAGGATAAAATTCAGCTCTTCAATATCATTCTCATTGAGCTTCAGCCTACCTTTAATTTTGATAATCTCATCCATCTTTATGGCTTTGGAGGGTTTTTTCTTCAAGTAACCGACCACAATGCTTTCAGGACCTGCTCCTCCACAAAAAAAGCACTCGGCGTTTGGAAACTTTGACACAACGACAATATTTGAGGCATTCATTTCAAGGGGAATAAAAAAACCAGTGACCGTTACTTCTTTTCCTTGCTTGGCCAGTAATTCCTCTGGAAATTTAGGATACAAAAAATACATGCCAAACTCACGGTTGAGTTTTTCAACAAATCTTGTTTTGGAGAATAGGGCCCACATGTCAGGCTCTTTGACTGCCTGACTTGTCAATAATACCAAAACGGCCAATGCCGCAAAAGTAATTTTTTTCATCATCAATATTAAGCAAAGAAGACTCCAGGAATGCCGGAGTCTTCTGTCAACCACCATCATTCAAATGAAGAGAACACTAAGTGAATGATATAGTTCAAAGGTAAACAATTATTTTATTATTGCAACAGAGTTGCAATTAAAAACACCAAAGTGGCTGGTATCTTTTTCTATATTTGGACATGAAATTCCAGATTCCCATTGCACAGTTAGGAGATACGCTCAAAATCACCAAGCAAAGAAGTATTGCCTTTTCAATCGCCCGTATAGCGGTATTTTTTGCTTTAGTTTCAATCGCAATTGTAGGAATCACTGATTTACCACTATTCCTGTTAGGTCTTATCCCTTTGATCGGATTATTTGTTTACCTGATTATCCGCACAAACTTCTACAAAGATCAGGAGTTGGTGATCCTTCAGTTGATGGAAATGGAAAAAGAAGAGTTACTGCGCTTGAATAGGGACCTCAAAAATCTTCGGTCAGGGGAGGAATTTGCAGATAAACACCATCCTTTTGCCAATGACCTGGATCTTTTTGGCGGTCATTCACTTTTTCAAATGATCAATCACACAGTAAGCAAATCCGGGGCAGCTCTCCTAGCCGATTGGATCAAAGCCCCTTTGGATCGTAAAGAGGCACTTGCCCGTAATCCTGCCGTGAAGGAACTTGCTCAGGATAAAGCGTTTTTGTCGTTATTTGAAAGTATCGGGAGATCATTTATCAAATCAGAGAAATCCAAACTTCCCTTCTTCAATTGGCTAAAAGTTCCAGAAACCTGGCAGCCATTTTATTACATCCCAATGGTTGTAGGACCTGTAGGAGGTCTAGTCATGCTTTCACTGGCAGGAATAGGTGTCATATCTTACAGTTGGATAGGCCTTTGGATATTAATTGGAGTCCTGTTTTTGTCTTTTGTATTCAAGGAGCTCAAACGTATCGCGTTGATCTTACCGGATCAGGGAGACATCAAAACCTATGCGCTTTGGGCTGAAATGTTAGAGCAAAAAAACTTTCACAATCCCTACCTGAAAAACATGCTTGAGGGAATAGTGCATCAGGATTACAGTGCCACCAAGGCTCTCAAAAGTCTGGAACAAAAGACATTCTTGATCCAAAATAGATTCAATCTAATGTACCTGATATTCAATATGCTCTTTTGGTTGGACTTCGGGATACTTTGGAGGCTTAAAGTATGGAAAGATCAATATGGAAGCAGACTTTCCTATATCCAATCCCAGTTTGACCAATGGCAGGCGCTTGTATCTTTGGCTTCTTTTTCGCAGCAAGAGAATGTGTCTTGTCAACTAGATTGGACAGAGGCGCAAACTATTATAGCCAAGCGGATCCGGCACCCACTTTTAAAAACAACATCTGCGGTTCCAAATGATTTCCAAATGCCGGAACAAATGAACACTGTGCTGCTGACAGGGGCAAATATGTCTGGAAAAACTACTTTTATGCGTACCCTAGGAATCAATATGGTATTGGCTAATCTAGGTCTTCAACCATTTGCAGAAAGATTTCAAATGGGGGATTTCCAACTATTTACAAGTATGCGCAACTCCGATAATCTTGGGGAAAGCGTGAGTTCATTTTATGCAGAACTGGCTCGAATCAGGCAGCTGCTCATGACTGCCGAATCCGGAACTAGGGTATTCTTTCTTATGGATGAAATCCTTAAAGGCACCAATACAACAGACAGAATCATGGGAAGTGAGGCCCTTATCAAACAGTTGGCAAAAGCATCAGCAAAAGGTATAATTTCCACCCACGATATTGAATTGGCAGGCTTGGAAGAATCATTGCCTTACCTGGCAAACATGAGTTTCCATAGTGACATCCAGGATCAGGAAATACTTTTTGACTACACCATCAAGAAGGGCCCATGCCCGAGTTTCAATGCCCATAAACTTATGGAACTGATGGGTATACGATTTGAAAACTGACTTTCCATTGGCATAGTAATTGTTGAAGGGGAAGCTATATCCCCTTCATCATGAGTTCCCTACTATACATAATCGCACTACTACTGTTCTTAGGATGGGTAGTTGGTCTATTTGTATACAGCGTAGGTGGCGTGATCCATATACTACTTGTCTTAGCCATCATTTCAGCCATGCTTCGGGCCATAGGCGGAAAGCCAATCTGATTGCAATTGGCTCCAATTAATCCAAACTTCGGCCGAGGGTTTGCATTATTTGCCTTATTTTTGGGCTAAACAAAAGTCTTCGTAAAGGTGCAACAAAATTATCAGCAACTTAAACTAGGTGTATTGGGAGGAGGACAACTGGGCAGAATGCTCATCCAATCCGCAATCAGTTACAATGTAGATGTGCATATCCTTGATCCAGATGTCAATGCTCCATGTAGACATATCTGCAATACATTTACGCAGGGAAGTCTTACGGATTTTGATACCGTATATGCCTTTGGAAAATCTTGTGATGTCATCACAATAGAAATTGAAGCCGTCAACACAGAAGCACTTGAGAAACTTGAACAAGAAGGAAAAAAAGTTTTTCCACAACCTAATTTGATCAGGCTGATTCAGGACAAGCGCAAGCAAAAGACTTTTTATCAAGAAAGGGGAATCCCTACAGCGCCATTTATCCTGACCTCAGGCAAAGCAGAAGTCATTGCCAATGCAGCCTACCTGCCAGCTGTAAATAAACTCGGAAAAGACGGATATGATGGACGCGGAGTAGAAGTTTTGCGGGTTAAAGAAGATTTAGATCGGGCCTTTGATGCTCCGGGACTTCTTGAAAAGTTGATAGATTTTGAAAAAGAGATTGCGGTAATCGTGGCTCGAAATGAAAAAGGTGAAACCAGCATATTTCCTTCTGTAGAGTGTGCCTTCCATCCTACCGCCAACTTGGTAGAATTTTTATTCTCCCCGGCAGAAATTTCTTCTTCGATTCAGCAAGAAGCAGAAGCCATTGCATTAAAGGTAATCGAAGAACTTGGACTTATAGGAATCTTGGCAGTTGAACTGTTTGTGACCAAAACAGGTGAAATCCTTGTCAATGAAATTGCCCCAAGACCTCACAACAGTGGGCATCACACCATAGAAGCTAATTTTACTTCGCAGTTTGAACAGCATCTCAGAGCTGTGTTGAACATGCCTTTGGGAGACACTACCCTACGCTCTCCAGCTGCAATGATCAATCTGTTAGGAGAAGTAGGGCATACAGGAGAGGCTATTGTTGAAGGTCTCGATGAGGCACTTTCGCAAAAGGGGGTTTATGTGCATTTATATGGAAAAAAAATCACTAAACCTTACCGCAAAATGGGACATCTTACGGTCTTAGATGAGGATTTGGAGCAGGTAAAATCAAGAGCATTGGCTTTAAAAAAATTAATTAAAATAAAAGCTACAACACTATGAGCATTCAAATAGGCATCATTATGGGCAGCAAGTCTGACCTTCCTGTCATGTCAGAGGCAGCAAAAGTTCTTGAAAATTTTGGCATCGGTTATGAATTGACGGTAGTATCTGCACATCGAACTCCATTAAGAATGGTAGATTACGCAGAAAATGCCAGAAAAAGAGGGCTCAAAGTCATCATTGCAGGAGCAGGAGGAGCAGCACATCTTCCCGGCATGGTGGCATCTTTAACCTCCTTGCCAGTTATTGGGGTACCTATCAAATCCTCTAATTCCATAGATGGCTGGGATAGTGTCCTATCCATTTTACAAATGCCGGGAGGCATTCCTGTAGCAACAGTGGCACTAGATGGGGCCAAAAATGCCGGCATCCTAGCAGCATCAATCATCGGGACATCTGATCCCAAAGTTGCCGATGCCCTGGACCGGTTCAAACAGGACCTTAAAGAAAAAGTTGAAGATTCTGCCAGAGAACTCGAAACCAAAGGGTGGAAAGATACGTTAGGTGAGTAATAACATTCTTGATGAAAGTTTACTAGATTGATTGAAAAAAAGCGGGCTGTAATTGGCCCGCTTTTGTTTTACTCATTTTTTGCTCCCATCTTTCTGATATGGATTTTAATAAAAATATCAAATTCAAAATCGGAAGTGAAAACTGGGAAATGCCTTTGGGTATTATCCTGTTACTTGGAGGGATTACCTTGCTATTGATGATTGTAGGGGCCTATTTAGGATTTAAATTCGGCCAAAATATTGCTTAGAAAGGAAGTACATCATCAGCACTATCATCCGAAAAAGTAGTCACATCAGGCATGCTTGCAGGAGTTTGGCTTCTTCCGTTTTTAGGTGATTCACCATCTCTGTCCACTTTCCAACCTTTAGCCTCGGTATACCATTTGCCGTTATATTCCCTACTTTCCAGTTCCAAACCGAATTTGACCTGTTCACCTGACTGAAGGTTGAATTGATCAATTTTATCTCCCCATACCGTCACACACACCTTTTTAGGGTAGTTGCCTTGTGTTTCGACGATATAGTCTCTTTTTCTCCAAGTCCCATTTCGACCATTGCCACTTTGCTCTGGCATGATTTGGATTATTTTGCCGTTCAATTCCATAGCTGTATTTGATTTTTTTCCAAAAACGAAGGTAATAAAAACCTTGGACAAGCTCTTCAACTTAAACGTTTAAGAAATGAAACAATCAATGCCCAATACAAGCAATATCCCAATTAAGTAAGGGGACAAGCCCAAAAGGTATAATTTTTTTGTGTTTTATATACTTTTACCAGAAATTTTCGTTAGGCAGATATAAAAATGTGATTGGAAGTTTTTTTTGAATTTGGCCCCAATTCAAAAT
>DAIPZN010000079.1:0-21219 GCA_036782195.1 Cyclobacteriaceae bacterium
CAGCCACTTTTCTATTTTTGGATTATGCCAAGGTGGTGGTTTTTTCTTCTAGGGATTTAAAAGCCTCCATAAGCTGAAGCGTGATATTACCTGGCTGTCCAGATCCAATGCGTGTTGAATCTATGCGGGTAACGGGCAGAATTTTTTTAGTGGTGCTTGTCATAAATACCTCATCTGCATCAAAAACTTCTTCTAAACTGATGGGTCTTACTTCGGTGTCATTGGCTAATTCCAATACCCGCATACGGGTGATGCCATGAAGCACATGCCTGTCAGGGGTACTGACTTTGCCGTCTTTGATGATGAAAATATTGCTTCGTGAGCTTTCAGAAATAAATCCCTGATGATAATACAATACATCTTCAGCACCTTCTTTTTTCCAATCTGCACTATGCCAAACCGGAAAGGCATAATTGGTCGTTTTGATATCTGCAATGGCCCTCACGTGGTCAGCCGTAAGTAGTTTTACACCTTCTTCATATTTGCTTGGTGCCGGGAACTGTAGGGATTCACAAAATATAAATAAGCTTCCTTCAGCTGGAGAAAAATGGTTGTCAGATATTCCTCCTGTAAGCAGCATCCGGATTCCACCATTATAAAGCTCATTTTTGTCCACCAAAGTAAGGATGATTTCACGTAATGCGCCTTTATCAAAAGGTAAGTTCAAATGCGTTTTTTCCGCAGAACGGATAAACCTGTTCAGGTAGTCATCCAGAAAAAGGGGGGTGTAGCCAGAAGTCCTGAAAAAATCGAATATGCCATATCCTCTGATTAATCCTATATCCATAGGATGTATAGTGGCTTTTTCTGAAGCGATAATTTCTTGATTTGCGAAGCAGAAAGGTTTCATAGGAAATTCTTTGTTTAACAAATCTAAGATTTTATATTTGCAACTATGTTGCATAATTTGAAAAGAATTTCGGCTTCTTCGGCAGACTTAATGGGTATTTCTGCATCTGTGCTATGTTTCATACATTGCCTGGCTTTTCCTTTACTGATTTCATTTGGTTTCCTTTTTGGAGCTATGGATGAGCATGGACATGAGCATTGGCATTGGCTTGATTACGTGTTTATTGGAATGGCTTTATTGGCAGTTTATTTCGCGGCTAAGAATGCCCATAGGCAATGGATAAAAATTACACTTTGGATCACGGTCTTGTTATTCAGTGGAGCAGTTTTGCTACATGAAGATTACCCGCAAATGTTGTTCGTATCAGCGAGCCTTTCTGGTGTATTAGCACTAATTCATACTATAAATTGGAAAAATCATAGAAAGTGTGCAGTTGTAAACAAATAATTTCTTTTTATAATTAAATTTTATTTTCTTCGTGGTTTATCAACTCATCCGAAGAATGAAATCGTTTTTATTAGCTTTTTTGGCAGTGACTGTTTTATTTACTTCTTCTTGTTCATCATCTTCAAATAAACAAAATATTGAATCCTTAAGGGAAGAAGTCATTGCAATACATGATGAAGTAATGCCAAGAATGGGAGAGCTTAAAACCTTGCGTAAGGAAATTGCCGCTAAAGCCAATGAATTGAATCAAGCCGATTCCATCAACAATTCTACAGAAGTCAATGCCTTGAGAGAATTGGCAGTTCGCATGGATGATGCATTCGAAGGGATGTTTGTTTGGATGAGGCAGTTCAACTCCTCCTATGAAGGCATGGAAAAAGATGAGATTGAAGCCTATCTTCAAGAACAAAGGGAAAAAGTAAAGGTGGTCAATAGCGATATCAAAAACAGCATCCAGGAGGCTAAATCCAAATTGAATAGATCAAATTAATTATCTAAATACCCCCTTACCTGATTGGCATCAATGACGCCTCGATTGGATCCCCAGATATTGTACAGGTAGGTTACCAATTGTGCTATTTCTAAGTCAGTGAGTTGTGGATTTCCGGGCATTGCCTGATTGTAGGTGATGCCGTTAACAACAATTTCTCCTTTTAAGCCATATTTGATGATTTTTACTGTGTTACCCACATCATTCAGCATGTAATCAGCCTGATTAAGAGGGGGGATCAGCCTTCCTAGACCTTCTCCGTTGTTCTGATGACAATTGGCACAAAATTGTTCATAAAGCATTTTTCCCTGAATGGCATACTGAAGCACTTTCGTATCAGAAATGCTCTCCAGATTTTTTTCTTTATCCTCTCTGGCCGGACGACATCCAATCGAAAGTAATAGACTGGCAATGACCCAAATCCTAATTTTCATTTATTTGGTAAAATTTTAGGGATATCTTTCATCAGCCTGTCTACCTGATCCGGTTTGGTCCCATCATAGACACCTCTGATGTGGCCTTTGGGATCTACCAAAATAAAAGCCCCGGAATGCAAGTACCCACCTGCTTCATTTTGATCTTCCATGGCTGTGGTCATGTAGCTTGTCTGTCCAATTTCGAAGAGCATTTCTTGGTCTCCGGTAAGGAAATGCCAGGTCTGGGCATTTTCAACCCCCAACCTCTCTGCATAATCCCTAAGCAGGGCCACCGTGTCGTGTTTGGGATCTATACTATGACTCAGGATCAGGAAATCAGGGTTGTCTTTAAACTGTTCATATACCCGGAGCATTTGGGTTTTCATTATGGGACAAATGGTCGGGCAGCTGGTAAAGAAAAAATCAGCTACATATACTTTTCCTTCAGTAGTGGAATTGTTGACAGTTTCTCCCTCTTGATTGACAAAAGAGAATTCCCCGATTTTATGATAGACAGTATCGGTAATGGTTTTTCCTTCCATCTCAAAGCTGTTGACATAGGAATTACCAAGAATAGGGAGCTGCTTTGTATCTTCTGCACTATCTTTTGTTGAACAGCCTAGGCCAATAATTGTAAGTGCTGAAAAACAGTATATCAGGGCGGATTTCATCTTTTTTTAATTTTACTGATGGTCATGTATTGTACCTATATTCAATCAAAAACATTTTCAAAAAGTTCTGAAGGTTCTTTTATTTCCTTTCCCTCACCTTTTTGTACCACTTGATCCCGAGCATCATTAGGGCACTTAGCGCAATCAGCCCAACGATTCCCCAGGCCATATCCACCAGACTTTTCAAAACAATAAGGAATACAATGGCAAAGAGCAGTACTGTTGCCACCTCATTCCACATCCGCAATTGCCCGGATGTCCATTTGGCTTTACCATTCTGTAAGTCAAGGAAGATTTTATGGCATACCAGCTGATAGACATAAAGTCCTGCGACAAAAGCAAGCTTTGCATGCATAAACCCCATCTGCATATACCCCCAGCGGTAGGTCAGAATCCAAATCCCGAAGATCAGGGTCAGGACTGCAGAAGGCCAGGTGATGATATACCAAAGTCTACTGGCCATAATATTGAGAAAAGGGCTCAGGATTTTTTGCTCATCGGCAGGTTTTTCCAAAGCTTCTGTTTGATAAATAAACAATCTTACAATATAAAACAGCCCTGCAAACCAGGTCACTACAAAAATGATATGGAATGCTTTGATGTATTCGAAGACCATTGTTGAATTTTTGTCCTAAATTAAGGTTTATAAGCTAAAGTACCTTAAAAAAATGAACGCCAAATCAGTCTTTTACTTTCTGGCTATAGTTGTGGCCGCCATAATGGTATGGATCGTTGTCGACACGGTAAGCCAGCCTGGAGAGGATGGTCTCATGCAGCACTATGAAGAAACAGGCTTTTACCGCAACGAAAACAATACAGGGCCAGTCATTCGTGTCTATGCAGTGTATGCTTCGGATACTCTATGGGCTGATATGCAAGCTTTCGGAGACTTAAAGCCCCATACCAAATATGGTAATACAACGGTTTTCTTCTTTGCAGACAAAAAAGAAGCTCCCGAAATGCTTCAAGGTACAGAACCGTTTTTTGATCAGGCGAAGCAAGCTTTTTGCTTGGCTAAATATGAGAAAACTGCAATGGGGGAAGTCAGGTTTACAAAGTTTCCTTTTAACAATTAGCTGATATGTTGAAAAGACTCCCAGCCGACCTATACATACAAGGAATTCTTCAAAAGGACCGCATGCTCTTAAGTAGGGCGATCACTTTGGTGGAAAGTGCATTGCCTGCCGATCAAAAATTGGCAGAAGATGTCATTGCCGGCATTCTTCCCTATTCTGGAAATTCGATCAGGGTGGGAATTACGGGCGTTCCTGGTGTCGGAAAAAGCACCTTTATCGAAAGTCTAGGGATGCAGCTTGTAGAAGAAGGACATCATTTGGCTGTTTTAGCCATTGATCCAAGCAGCCAAAAGACCTATGGCAGCATTCTTGGCGATAAGACCCGAATGGCTTCACTTGCAGCTGACACACGTGCTTATATTAGACCTAGTCCTGCAGGACAAACTTTGGGAGGTGTCAGCGCTCGAAGTAGAGAAGTAATGTTGCTGTGTGAGGCAGCAGGATTTGATGTGATTTTGGTCGAAACTGTAGGTGTGGGACAATCTGAGGTTTCAGTGAAGGGAATGGTCGATTTCTTTCTGTTACTTATGCTGGCAGGTGCAGGGGATGAGCTTCAGGGGATAAAAAAAGGCATCATTGAAATGTGTGATGCGTTGGTTATCAATAAAGCTGATGGAGAAAACCTAAATGCTGCCAAAAAAGCAAAAGCAGAATATGCCAATGCGCTCCATTATCTCCCACTTCAAGAAAACAACTGGGTACCACAGGTAAAAACCTGTTCCGCTATAACAGGGGAGGGGATAAATGAAATCTGGCAAATGATTTTGAGTTTCAAAGAAAAAATGGTTCTTAACAACAGTTGGGAGCAAAATCGGTCCCGACAGCGCATCAACTGGCTTCATGAACATATCCGATACCTGCTGGAACAGTCTTTTTACCAACACCCTATGGTAACAGGTAAGATCAAGGAAATTACTGATGGAGTAAAGGATGGAAAAATGTCTCCTATAGCAAAAGCAAGGGAATTATTGTCCCTATATGAGTCTGGAGCCAAGGATTAGTAAGAACGCATTTTGAACTTTTTCTTAAGTTCATTTACTGCATTGCGGAAAGAAGTATCTGTTTCCATCAGGTCATTCACCGTCTGTACGGCATGAATGACAGTACTGTGATCTCTGCCCCCAAAGTGGTATCCGATAGATTTTAGCGAGTGGTTGGTAAATTCCTTTGAAAAATACATCGCAACCTGCCTAGCAGTAACTATTTCTTTCTTGCGGGTTTTGGCTTTAAGATCATCCAGTTTGATTTCGTAATAGTCCGAGACGGTTTTTTGGATATAATCTATACCTACCTCTGTCTCGATGTCTTTTACTATATTTTTCATAATAGTCTTAGCCAAGCCAAGATCTATTTCCACGCGGTTCAATGAAGCATGGGCGATGAGTGAGATCATAACCCCCTCTAATTCGCGCACATTGGTATCAATGGTATAGGCAAGATATTCTATGACGTCATCTGGAATATAAATCCCTTCTGATTGCATCTTTCTTCTGATGATGGCCACTCTTGTTTCAAAATCAGGCATTTGGAGATCTGCTGTAAGCCCCCACTTAAACCTGGAAAGAAGCCTTTCCTCTAGACCCTTCAGATCCTTTGGTGGGCAATCTGAAGTCATGATAATCTGTTTTTTGTTTTGGTGTAGGTGGTTGAAGATGTGGAAAAACATCTCCTGCGTACGGTCTTTACCAGCCAAAAACTGAATGTCATCAATGATCAGCACGTCCACCTGCATATAAAAATTTGTAAAACTCTTGATGTTTCCGTCTTTGATCGAATCCATGAACTGGTTCACAAACTTTTCAGAAGAAACATAAAGCACAAATTTTTCATCTGGTCCGCTCTTGATTTCATTGCCAATGGCTTGTACCAAGTGGGTTTTACCCAAACCTACCCCGCCGTACACCATAAGTGGATTGAAGGATGTAATGCCAGGCTTGGTAGCTACTGCAAATCCGGCAGAACGCGCCAAGCGGTTACAGTCTCCTTCGATATAGGAATTAAAGGTGTAATTCGGGTTCAGGTTGGATTGGAGCAGCATATCACTGTTCAGCGATTGCATCTCAAAGGGACTTTTATTGTCGGTTGGAACTACAGCTTTTTTGGCACCAGCCAAGCTGTTGCCTTGGGGAAAGCTGACTACATAGGGTTGGTTTTGTGAGTTTCCTTTGTCAACTACCACTGCATATTCCAACCTTCCATTCGCACCTAAAACTGATTTGATGGCAAGCTTTAGAACTTGTACATAATTGTCTTCAAGCCACTCATAAAAAAATTGACTAGGGACCTGGATGGTTAGGTTAGATCCTTCAAGTTTAACTGGGTTGACAGGCTTAAACCAAGTTGAAAAACTTTGCTCATTGACGTGCTGTTCAATGACACGCAAACATTCATTCCAAACTGCATTAGCCTCTGAACTCATTTAGATTTGATAGAATAACTTCTCGAAAAGAATTGAAGACAAGCCCCTGTCATTTTGAAGGGGTTCCAAATTTGCGGAAAATATATTTAAATAAAAAATCTTAAAAGACTTGACTTTCTAGTATATCCCTAACCTGGCAGTGTGCGTATGCACAAGTTCTTGAGATCTGGAAAATGTTAGATCTATCTTGCCTAAAACAAGGGCGCCAGTTCCTGCTTGATGGATCAAAGTGCTATGGCCTCCAATACTTTGTACCACCGTAGGCTTGTCCATAAATGTATGGGTATGGCCACCTAGTATCAGGTCAATACCTGAGACTTTTGAAGCCAGTTTTAGATCATCTATTTGCGTACTTTTGTACCCATACCCAAGATGGGAAAGACAAATTATAGCATGACATTTTTTAGCTTTCAGCTCCTGTACCATTTCCTGGGCAATTTCTACAGGATCCAGGTATTTCGTTTGACCATAGTTTTTTTGGTTCACCAATCCATCCAATGCTATTCCCAAACCAAACACACCAATATTGATCCCGTTTTTTTTGAACACGTGATACGGGGAGAATTGTTTTTGAAGAATTGTTTTTGAAAAATCATAGTTGGCACATAAATGCGGGAATCCGGCATGCGGCAGTTGTTCCAAAATGCCTTCTAAACCATTGTCAAACTCATGGTTGCCCAATGTGGAGGCGTCATAACCAATTTGAGTCATCAGCTTAAACTCCAATTCTCCTTTGTAAAGGTTGAAATAAGGCGTGCCTTGCCATGCATCACCTGAATCAAGAAGCAGGACAGCCTTGTTTTCACTTCGGATTTTTTTGACCAAGGCAGCAAGCTTTAACATTCCGCCTTGATTTGCATTTCTTCCTCCGTCATCAGGAAAAGCCTCAATTCGGGAATGCATGTCATTGGTGTGCAGAATCGTGATTGTTTTTGTCTGGGCAGCCATTAATGGAGGTGTCCCAAGAAAAAAACCGGCAGAGGTAGCCGCACAGGTCTTTATGAATGTTCGACGCTTCATGGTCAGTTAAATATTTGTCTACCTTCTATTTGGCTGCTTATGGACAGTCCTTTGTTTTTTTGCAATTTGATTTGCCTGATCAATATATCCCTCAGCAAGTGGTTTGAAATCTCCATACGGGGCAAGTACTTTAGAAAGGTCATATTATCCCCTCCATTTGCCAAGTAGTCATTGATGACAAGCTTATAAACCCTGCCTTCCTGAAGCTCTTCACCATTCAATTTTAATGTTTCGATTACGCCTGCTTCGCTTTTTAAAAGCATGCCATTGATGCCTAAATTTTTGTTTTGGACTATATATTCAGCCAGATCTTGGATATCTTTTGCCTCTAATGCCAGAATATACAGGTAATTGTCAAAAGGGGAGATTTCATAAATGTTCCTGATGGTAATTTCACCTTTCGGTAAACTATTTCTCAAACCGCCATTGTTCATCACGGAAAGGTCAATTTCATATCCGAAAATTTCTTCTGCAAAACTTTTTTGTACATCTGCCACAAAATTTCCCAAGGCAGTTTCCCCAATACCCCCATGGGACATCTCCATGTCGCTGTATCCGATCGGCAAATTCATTTCAGCTTCCAGGTTTTTTCGATAAGGTTGGATCATTTCGAAAAGATCCTTTTCCTGTTCTACATCCTGTTGTACACTCAGAAAGGAGGATTCATGACTTGTCAAGATCTTGGGATGGCACCTGCTGAATGTGAGCGCTATGAAAAGTAGAAAGGCAATAGGGCTAGTGCGCATAAAAGGAAAATTAGGTTTTCAGAAAATTATCTGGTTATCCCGTCACTTAACGTTATTTTTGATACAGTTCTTTTTGGATCGGGCCTTTTGTTAGTTTTGCCCGTATCATAGAAGGTAAAGTCCCTTAAGTTTTTCTTTAATGCCTAAAAATATGAAAAATGATTTGTTTGGAGAATTCCCAAAGGTTTCAAAGTCCGAATGGATCGAGCAGGTAACTGTTGATTTGAAAGGTAAAGATGTGAAAAGTCTGATCAACAGTGGATTGACTGAAGGTGTTCATTTGGCTCCATTTTATACGCTGGAAGATCGTGATCCAAATGAATTGATTCATGCCTATCAATACACCATAAATCCGCATCAGGACATTTCGGGTGCCTCCCCACGGTTTTGGTCAAATGTTGCTGCATTTGATGGAAGGGATGAAAAAAACACCAATCTCCAAATCCTTGAAGCACTACAGCAAGGTGCTGATGCACTACTGCTTCAATTGGATGGAAATGAAGATCTTGAGCTACTGTTGAAAGATGTAGCCCCTCAATATATAGAAATATACATCAAGCCATTGCATGAGCCAATTGTTGTGCTAGGCAAATATATAGAATGGATTGAAAGTGTTTCTGTAGACAAAGATGCCGTTAAAGGCGGGATTTTGTCAGATAATTTTGCAGACAGCCTCACCAATAAAAGCCATAAATCAAACGTGATCCGTTGTTCTGCAGACCTATTGGAACAGGCAAGACCATATCCAAATTTCAAGGCTTTATGCTTGGATACTGCTGTTTACCATAATGCTGGGGCTGATGCAGTTCAAGAAATTGGGTTTGCGGTTGCAGCTTATGTAGATTTATTTGATGAATTGATCAAATTGGGTTATGACCCTGCTTTTTTAATTCAAAATACCTTTATCAAATCGGCAGCGGGTGAGGATTTCTTTAAAGAAATTGCCAAACTGAGGGTGATGAGGATATTGTTCCACCAATTGACCATGCTATATCATGTCGAATTGGCACCTGAAGATATTTTTATTTTTGCAGAAACCAGCTTCTGGACCAAAAGTGCCCTGGACCTAGAGACCAATATGCTGAGAAATACGACAGAAGCTATGGCTGCTATTCTAGGTGGCTGCAATGCAGTACATGTTCTAAGACATGATGTCGCAACATCCCGAAAAAGCACTCCATTTGCCCAGCGAATGGCTTTGAATATCTCTAATTTGCTAAAAGAAGAAGCCTATCTGGATAAGCATTTAGATCCTGTTGCAGGGAGCTATTATCTGGAAAAGCTAATATCAGGTTTGAATGCAAAAATCAAAGATAAACTGATTCAAATAGAACATCTAGGTGGTTGGTGGGTGGAATACCAACTCGGTATAATCCAAAAAGAGGTGTTAGAGGTAAGGAAAACAAAGATCCAAGAAATCGCAATTGGCGAAATCACAAAAGTTGGCGTAAACAAATACCTGTCGCCAACCGATTCTGATGTTCTCCCGCTGAAGCTGAATCAGGAGCAAGAATATTGGCAGCTTTTTCCAAGCAGAGCATCCATATTGGCAGAAAAACCCAAACAGACAAAATGAGACCAGATTTAAATCATTTATTTGAAGCTAAGCCCAAATCCATTTTTTCAGATGATCAATTAAAAGATGCAGTTTGGGAAAGTCCTGAAAAGATACCTGTTCCGGCTGTGTTGGATGCTAAGACCATTCAAGGTCTGGATTATTTGAATTATGCCGCTGGAATACCGCCATATTTGAGAGGTCCGTACAGTACCATGTACATCACAAGGCCATGGACGATAAGACAATATGCGGGATTTTCTACTGCAGAAGAATCCAATGCTTTTTATAGGAAAAATCTTGCAGCTGGTCAAAAGGGACTATCGGTAGCTTTTGACTTGGCTACACATAGAGGCTATGATTCTGACCACCCAAGGGTAGTGGGTGATGTAGGGAAAGCCGGTGTGGCAATTGATTCCGTTTTGGACATGAAGGTCCTTTTTGATGGAATACCATTGGATCAGATGTCTGTTTCCATGACAATGAACGGAGCAGTGATACCTATAATGGCATTTTATATTGTGGCAGCAGAAGAGCAGGGAGTCAGTTCTGCACAACTTTCTGGTACCATACAGAATGATATTTTAAAGGAATTTATGGTGCGCAACACCTACATTTATCCTCCTCAGGCTTCCATGCGCATCATTGCTGATATTTTTGCCTATACTTCACGCCATATGCCGAAGTTCAATTCCATTTCCATATCAGGTTACCACATGCAAGAAGCCGGTGCTACTGCAGAACTAGAGCTGGCCTATACTCTGGCTGATGGCATGGAATATTTAAGGACAGGGATCAATGCCGGAATTCCCATTGATGAATTTGCACCAAGGCTTTCGTTTTTTTGGGCAATCGGTATGAATCATTTTATGGAAATTGCGAAAATGAGGGCAGGGAGATTGCTTTGGTCCAAAATTGTAAAGATGCTGGGCGCTAAAGACCCAAAGTCCCTTGCCCTTCGTACCCATTGCCAGACTTCTGGCTGGTCCCTTACAGAGCAGGACCCCTTCAACAATGTAGCAAGAACAACTATTGAGGCTTTAGCTGCCGTACTAGGACATACCCAGTCTTTGCACACCAATTCCTTTGACGAAGCACTGGCCTTACCAACCGATTATTCAGCTAGAATTGCCAGAAATACCCAACTGTATCTTCAGGAGGAAACAGGGGTCACGAAAACCGTGGATCCTTGGGGAGGGTCGCATTACCTTGAATATCTCACCGATCAACTTGCCACGAAAGCATGGGAACTGATTCAAGAAGTAGAAGATCTAGGGGGTATGGCAAAAGCCATTGAAGCAGGAATTCCAAAATTAAGAATTGAAGAAGCTGCAGCTCGTAAACAAGCAAGGATTGACAGTGGAAAAGATATCATTGTAGGCGTCAATAGATACCAATCCGATGACTCCACCATTTTTGAAGTTAGAGAGGTAGACAATGACCAAGTCCGCAATGCACAGGTAGAGAAGTTGAAGCAATTAAAAGCCGGAAGAGATGCGGCAGCTGTCCAATTGGCTTTAGAAAGACTGACTTTGGCAGCTAAAAGTGGGGATGGAAATTTGCTAGAGCTGGCTGTGGATGCTGCACGCAAAAGAGCTACTTTAGGAGAAATTTCAGATGCCATGGAAAAGGAATTTGGACGACACCAAGCTACAGTTAAATCTGTATCTGGTGTGTATGCAGTAGAAGCAGGGAACGACCCTTATTTTAAGCAAGCCAGAGAATTGGCAGATGAGTTTGCTAAGTTAGATGGAAGGAGACCTAGGATCATGATTGCCAAAATGGGGCAGGACGGCCATGACCGTGGTGCAAAAGTAATTGCAACAGGCTTTGCGGACTTAGGTTTTGACGTGGATATGGGGCCATTGTTCCAGACACCTGAGGAAGTGGCAAAGCAAGCCATTGAAAATGACGTACATCTTGTGGGGGTATCCTCCCTTGCTGCAGGTCATAAAACTTTGGTCCCAGCATTGATCAGCGCTTTAGCTGAATTAGGAAGGCCGGATATCAAGGTGGTGGCCGGGGGAGTAATTCCCCCAGCTGATTATGGATTTCTTAAAGATGCAGGTGTTTTGGCCGTTTTTGGACCTGGTACAGTTCTATCAAAAGCCGCAATAGAAATTCTTCAACATCTGCTTGAAGTTTAGTATTGGGGAACAGCACCTAAGGGTCTGTTCCCTCTTTTGTTATTTTTTCAACCAAGGTATCATGAAAAGCATAATTTTAATCTTTGATGAATTGCTGATAGAAGAGGTGGAAAATGACCTCGTGCCGTTGTTTCAAAATAACTTAAAACAACATCTGCCCTATAAGCGCTTCATGAACCATACTTTTAGCGGAGAGGATTTCATCGTTTGCTATTTATCTGACGGGCAGCTTAAAGAGGTTTTGCAGCATATAGTAAACAACCACTGCAAAATCGGAATTCTACCACATCCCAAGGCTAATCAAGCTAGACAGGGGTTTGGCGTTTCTCCAAAGCTGAGCTCAGCAGTAGAGATAATCTTGGAGAAAGAAGATGTGTTGGAAGTTGATGTTCTAATGGCCAATGATACACCTGTCTTCAATACCTTAGTCATAGGTGATTCGTTGAGTTTGATGTATGGCTCCATTGAAGAAAGCTTTTGGAAGAGAATTTGGGAGAAATCCGGGAATTTTTTTCGGCTTTTTAAATTAATAGAACTTCATAAGTACAGCATCAACTGGAAAAATGATAAGGGCCAATTTTTGGAAAAGCCCGTTGAAACAGCTGCTTTGGGAATGGTGATCGTGCAGCATGGGAAAAGCAAATTACTGTCCCGCCGGATAATTGAAGATTCTTATGTCAATGACGGGCTGATGCACAATCTGATTTTGGCTCCAAAAAGTGTAGCCGAATTGATTGGTCATGCTTGGGTTACCTTTTTTAGCCGTAAAAACAAAGGAAATGTTCCCTCTTTTGTTTCTGTAGTAAAAACAGACGCCATTCATATTTCCAGCACCGAACCGATAAATTATTCCCTTGACGAAACCTTCTTGACTTCCAAAGCAATTGAACTGAAGGTCTTACACAAGGCACTGTCAATTGTTCCCGGCCCCCTGCTCAAGATTGAAATGCCAGTCAATAAAACCAAGGTTTTCAAAACTGATAATTTGCCAAGAGGAGAGTTGAAGGAAGAGTTGCTAAAAAAGAGTTTGCCATTCTTGAATCATGCAACTACGGAAGAGTTCAAATGGCTGTTTTCGATTTTAAGGCAAAATGCCAAGGCTTCCTCAAGTTACATCGTACTGATGGCCTTGTCAACAATTATAGCCACGCTGGGACTTTTCGGCAATTCTTCCCCGGTGATTATAGGAGCAATGATTCTTGCACCCTTGATGGCTCCGATTGTTTCATTGTCAATGGGAGTGCTTAGACAGGACAATAACCTCATGCAGGAAAGTATTCAGACAATTGGCATAGGGCTCCTGGTCGGGTATTTTTTTGCAATTATAATTACCTGGTTTTCACCTTTGGATTTCATGAATGATGAAATCATTGCCCGGACAAGACCTAATCTACTTGATTTGGGAGTGGCTGCTGGATCAGGAATAGCAGGTGCATATGCCCATGCCAAGAAAGAAATAGCTAAAACTCTAGCTGGAGTTGCTATAGCTGTAGCCCTTGTACCTCCATTGGCTGTATCTGGAATAGGAGTGGGTTGGGCTGATTGGGAGGTTTTTTGGGGTGCTTTGCTACTTCTTGGTACCAACTTAGCTGGAATGGTGTTGAGTGGGGCTTTGACTTTTTTGTTTTTGGGGTTTAGTCCTTTTAGATTGGCTAGAAAGGGGCTGATGATTTCGATGCTCTTTGTGGGTTTGATCAGTGCACCCTTGGCGCTTGGTTTTACAAGGATGGTAAATGAAAACAAGATTATCCAAAAATTGAGCGGCAAGGAAATCACCAACGGAATTTTGAGGGATGTAAAGGTTTTACAGATGAATCCTGTTAGGCTTTCAATTACCTTGGTTTCAGAGAATCCCCTTGATATTGAAGAGATCCGCCAGATAAAAGAAGATATCATTGAAATGTTGGGAGAGGAAGTACATATTGAATTGATGGTAGGTATTCAGCTTTAGACAGGTGCTTATTTTACAAATTGGAAGAGTTCTGATATAATTTGGCGATTGAAGATTATCTTTATGTTTGCCAATTGCTAACCGCTCACTCTTCTATGGTATTTGCAGCTGATTTAAATTTTTCATTACCCTGGACAAATCCTGTCCTGATATTTTCAATCATTCTATTCATTATCCTGTTTGCACCCTTGCTTTTAAACAGGCTCAGAATTCCCCAGTTGATAGGATTGATCATTGCAGGAGCCATGATTGGCCCCAATGGGTTCAATTTACTGGAACGGGATAGCAGTGTGGTCCTTTTTGGGACTGTGGGGTTGTTTTATATTATGTTTTTGGCAGGGCTTGAAATAGATCTTGCAGATTTCAAAAAGAACAGTGGCAAAAGTGTCGTCTTTGGGCTTTATACATTCGTAATTCCCATGGTGCTAGGAACCTTGGCAGGTTTGTATCTTTTGGATTTTGGCATGGCGACCTCTGTTCTGCTGGCCAGTATGTTTGCATCACATACCTTGATAGCCTATCCCATCATCAGCAAAATGGGTATTACAAAAAATAAGGCAGTCAATATTACAGTCGGGGGTACCATGATTACAGACACCTTAGCCCTCTTAGTTCTTGCGGTGGTTGTAGGAATGTCCACCGGACAGATGGGCAATGAGTTTTGGATTCGAATGTCCATCTCCATTTTGATTTTTGCAGCCATTGTGGTGTTCTTGTTCCCACTTATGGGCAGGTGGTTTTTTAAAAACAATGATGACAATATCTCTCAATATATCTTTGTTTTGGCACTTGTTTTTCTTGCGGCGTTTTTGGCAGAAGCAGCTGGAATTGAAGGGATTATTGGAGCATTCCTTGCAGGGCTTGCTTTGAACAAACTCATTCCTACTACAAGCCCGTTGATGAACAGGATAGAATTTGTCGGAAATGCCCTTTTCATTCCTTTTTTCCTTATAGGTGTAGGAATGTTGATTGATTACAGGGTATTTTTCTCTGACATTGAAACAATTTTTGTGGCAGTAGTCATGACAGTTGTAGCAACAGTGTCTAAATATCTGGCAGCTTTTTTTACCCAAAAAACCTTCAAGTTTTCTTCAGCCCAACGTGATGTAATATTTGGACTCAGTAATGCGCAGGCTGCAGCGACATTAGCGGCTGTATTGGTAGGCTATAATGTCATTATAGGTGAAAATCCAGATGGATCTCCTATTAGATTGTTAGGAGAAAGCATTCTGAATGGGACAATCCTGATGATTTTGGTAACCTGTACAGTAGCTTCTGTGATTGCCCAAAAAGGTGCGTATAAACTGGCGCTTGAAGAAGAGGAGGCGCCTGCAGAAGGTGAAGAGTCTCAGGCTCCAGAGGAAAAGATTCTAATTCCTGTCAACTACCCCGAAAATATTGAGGAGTTGGTACACCTTGGTGTTACCATCAAATCCAAAGAGAGTAAAAACTCACTTATTGCCTTGAATATTATTCCTACAGACGCTACAGATGAGCGTATGGAGAAGAAAGCGAAAAAGCTTTTGGAAAAGGCCAGCATATGCGCTTCTGCTACTGACAATATCTTGACCGAACTTATCCGTTATGATTCAAATGTGGTTCATGGGATCACCAATGTGGTCAAAGAAAACAAAGCCACAGATATAATATTGGGTCTTCACAAAGAACAAGAAATTTCAGGCTCTTTTTTGGGGAGACTAACTGAGGGGATTTTGGGAAAAAGTAATATCACAGCCATGATATATCACAGTAACCAGCCCCTCAATACCATTGAAAGGTATATTGTAGTGATACCCAAAAATGCAGAAAAGGAAATGGGGTTTGTCATGGCCCTACTAAGGATCTGGAATATTGGCAGGAATACGGGTGCCAAATTGTTGTTTTATGCAAGTCCTGAAACCATGAAATACATCGAACAGGTCCATAAAAAATTCAGCATAGAAGCTGGATTCAATCTTTTCCCTGATTGGGAAGATTTCCTGATTATTTCTAGGGACATGAAAGATAATGATGCACTTGTAGTACTTATGAGTAGGAAGAACGGGGTTTCGTATGATGAAGTCATGAACAAGTTGCCCAAGTACCTAAACAAGTATTTCAACAAGCACAATTACATCCTCATTTACCCCATGCAGTTTGATTTTGATGAGAAGGGTTATATTTCTTATGGAGGCACTTCTATCTTCAACCCCCTTTTACAAGGGGTAAATCTTGAAGATTTTACTGAAACTGTAGGTAAGATCTTTAGAAAAAAATAATCCGGCAGCTGATAGAAAAAACTGCTGCCGGAATGTAAAGTATTGTGCTAATTAATTGTCTTCTCCGCGGAGTTTGACAATTGCGCCTTCTAATATGGGACTGATGCGGATCTGACATGCCAGGCGACTGGTTGGATAGTACTCCGGCAAATTTTCCAATTGATCCAGTTCAAGATCTGTGGCTTGTCCTAATTCCGGATTTCCCTCAAGGATTTCTACATGGCAGGTAGCACATAATGCCATTCCTCCGCAAGTTGCCAAAACTGGATATTCTGAGGCTTTAAGGATTTCCATAAGGCTAAATCCCATATCATCTGGAGCTTCTACAGATTGACGGTTGCCTGCTTGATCTTCTACAGTGAAATTTACCATTGTATCTATATAGATTAGAATGCGTTGACGCCGTTTACGGTGGTGTATTTGAAACTTAATTTTTGGTCAGGATATACGTATTTGAAAGCTGAGTGCATCATTATGGCAGCTTCATGAAATCCGCAAAGGATCAACTTCAACTTCCCTGGGTAAGTATTGATATCTCCAATGGCATAAATCCTTTCCACACCAGTAGAATAGTCTCTGGTATCGACCTCAATGGCATTTTTGTCAATATTCAATCCCCACTCACCAATTGGGCCAAGTTTTGGGCTTAAGCCAAATAGTGGGATGAGGTAATCTGCATCAATGACAATTTCTTCTTTGTTTTTGCCTTCCAAAGTTACGGAGTTCAATTTTCCATTGCCGTTGATTTCTTTGAGATTTGCAGAAAGAATAAGGTCGATTTTGCCTTGGTTGGCCAAGTCAAATACCTTGGCGGCAGAGTCAGGTGCACCTCTGAAAGTTTCGTTTCTGTGAACTAAGGTCACTCTTTCTGCAAGATTGGCAAGATAAATAGCCCAGTCTAACGCGGAATCACCACCTCCGGCAAGCACCACTTTTTTATCTCTGAAGGTTTCGGGGTTTTTGACCATGTAAGTAATCCCTTTTCCTTCGAAATCTTCAAGTCTTTCAAGAACTGGTTTTCTGGGTTCAAAACAACCAAGTCCACCTGCAATTACGATTACCTGTGCATGGATCTGTGTCTTGTCACTAGTGGTCACAATGTATGATCCATCTGCCTGTTTGGCAAGATGATCCACCCTTTCTCCTAAAGTAAATGTAGGTTTGAATGGCTTGATTTGCTCCATTAGATTGTCAACGAGCTCCTGCGCCTTTACTTCTGGATATCCTGGAATATCATAAATAGGCTTTTGAGGGTAGATTTCTGAAAGCTGCCCGCCTACTTGTGGCAAGGCATCTACAAGGTGACAACGCATTTTAAGCAATCCTGCTTCAAATACGGCAAATAATCCTACCGGTCCAGCTCCGATGATACAGATGTCAGTTGTAATCATGATTTAATTGGTTTGTTACACCCTTTTAAGGTTGAGATGTTCTTTTCTTATAGTGAATGATGCTCAGGATCCTGATTTTTGGCATCTTCTAAGTTGTTGTAAATGGTGTTTAATATCCTTTTAAACTCCTCAAAATCATGCTCATCAAGATTGTCCCAGGCCTTTTCCCTTATTTTTGCCACTATGGGCTTAAGTTCCTGGACTTTTATCTGACCCATAGGAGTCAAAACAAGTTGGAAACTTCTCCTGTCTTGGGGATGAAGTGCTCTTTCAACATACCCTTTTTTACTAAGAATATCAATGATTCGGGTCAAAGTCGGTTGATCCTTGAACACCAGCTGAGCCAGTTCTGTTTGGCTTAATAGCTCATTTTCCGCAAGATTTTTCATCACAAGCCACTGATCAACGGTAATGTCAAATGCGGCAAGCTTAAATTTCTGTTGCGCATACTGTTTTACCCTTCTCGCTGTTCGGTCTAAAATAAACGAATACTTGCTGAACTGCTCCTGTGTCATACCAATAATTAGTATGACAAATATAAAACAATTTATACAATCAACAAAAACCTACCAAAAATATAGGGTTTGTAGATTTCAAATTTTTCACTTTAGTCTTTTCGGTAGACAAGATTCCCTTCTTTGTCCCATTCAGCCCTGATGTAAGGTTTAAAAGTTTTAGTGAAGGGCTGTTCTTGATATTGGATTTCACGCTTTCTGATCGTTTTGCTTTGATTGTTCCAATACTCTGTCCATAATCCGACACGTTCACCATAATGATATTCGCCGGTTACGGCAACTTGGCCATTTTCATAAAAATGGAAAAAATTGCCTTCCATCAAATCATATTCTATAGGAGTCAATTTTTCGATTTGCTGTTGAGCCCGGTTGTAGTAGGTAACTTTGGAGTCTTTTGGCCAACCTTCAGAATAATGCAATTTATCTAAAAGGACACTTTTGCCATCAAAGCTCATCCATGTGCCGTGTTTGGCTCCAAAAAAGAAGCTTCCCTTTTCAATGATGACTTCACCGGCACGTTTTTCATATGGGCCATGAAGGAGGTAGCCTTTGCTGGGGTCGAAATCTCGGACACGGATCGTTCTGTCTTTTTGATCAAACCAATAGATGTCCCTGATATAAGGGTCGTTTTTTCTGTTTGTTGTAGTGTAATTGAAAAACTGATATTGTGACTGATCTCTGATGGTCTGTTTGATAAAGCCTTTCCTAGTTCTTTCGCCATAGAAGATGTTTTTTTTCTTCTTTTTCTTTTCTGATTTCTGTTTTACTTTTTTGTCAGCATCATCAAAAAGCAAAAGTGGAAGTGAGGTAGGGAGCAGTCTATCCGAAACAACTCCTGTGGAGTCTGGATCTGGAATTTCATTCTTCTTGTTTTTTTGGGCAAAGGCATTGCCTGCAAGGGTAATGAACAAAAGAAGTAAGACTTTCCGGGTTATCATGCAATTCTAAACGGTGACCTTGTGAAAATTATTTCACGTTAAAATTAATAATTGAAAATCAAATAGTCGGCCATGTGTAGAATAAAGATTCAAATCCTTATTTTTGGCGCAATAAAAGAAACCACTACATGAATTCCATCTTATCAGACCGTATTAACCAAATGGAGGAATCAGCTACCCTTGCCATGGCCAAGAAGGCCAGGGAGCTGAAAGCTCAAGGAAAAGACATTATCAGCCTTAGTTTAGGAGAGCCTGATTTTAAAACACCACAACACATTCAGGATGCAGCTAAATCTGCGATCGATGAGGGTAAGTATTTTGCCTATCCACCTGTTGCCGGCTATCAAGATTTAAGAGAAGCCATTGCAAAAAAATTAAGAGAAGAAAACAACATCACAGAAGCAAAAGCTGAACATATCGTTGTTTCTACTGGTGCCAAGCACTCTATTGCCAACGTGTTTATGTGCATGATCAATGATGGTGATGAGGTAGTTATTTTTTCTCCGTATTGGGTAAGTTATGCCGAAATCATTAAAATGGCTGGAGGTGTTCCTGTAATCATAGAAGGTAATCTGGAAAACAACTTCAAGGCGTCCGCTGCACAGCTTGAAGCTGCCCTTACTTCTAAGACTAAAGCTGTCATTTATTCTTCACCTTGCAATCCAACAGGGTCTGTTTTTAGCAAAGAAGAACTTGAGGCAATTGCAGAAGTCGTTAAAAAACGCGAGAATTTATATGTCATCGCTGACGAAATTTATGAGATGATCAATTTCACTGGCGCTCATGCAAGCATTGCTTCATTTCCTGGCATGTTTGAAAGAACCATTACAGTCAATGGATTCTCTAAAGGTTTTGCAATGACAGGGTGGAGAGTTGGCTATATCTGTGCTCCACTATTTATTGCCAAGGCTTGTGAAAAAATGCAAGGACAATTTACTTCCGGAGGTACAGGTATCGCCCAAAGAGCTGCATTGGCTGCTATTTCAGGTGACCTTACACCTTCCAAAAAGATGGAAGAAGCCTATTTAAGAAGAAGGGATTTGGTATTGGGGCTTTTACGAGATATTCCTGGTATTAAAACACATGTTCCTGAAGGTGCATTTTATTTCTTCCCGGATGTGACAGCTTTTTTTGGTAAAAAGTCCGGTGACTTTACAATCAAAGATGCTGATGATTTCTGTCTCTACATTCTCGAGCAAGCCAATGTTTCATTAGTTACAGGTGCTGCTTTTGGCGCTCCAAATTGCATTAGGCTTTCTTATGCAGCTTCAGATGAAGAACTAAAGGAAGCACTTAAGCGAATGAAAGAAGCTTTATCAAAGCTTAACTAACTTCAAGCCCCGGATTTTTCGGGGCTATTTTTATGCTTTTTATCAAAATCAGGGGACATGCTTATTTGGATTCATCTAAAAATCCATGATGTCACTTTTTAATGCGCAAAATCCATTTCAGAACCACACACGAGCAAAATTAGCAAGTTTGGAAGTACGGGATAATCCATTTTATAGATATCATCATTACAGCTTCTCCTCACTATAGAAGTTCCGTTAAGATGGGGAAGAAGGAAGCCCTAGGGTTCCACCTTTGGTGATAGTATCGTATGTTTTCCTAACTGAAACATTTTTCAAAATGAATGTTGCCTTAAGAATTACCTCGTAGTCTTCTTGGCCAGGCAAGGTTCGGTAGGTAGGGGAGGTTAATTTCGTAATCTTTTCACCTTAACAATGACAGGCGCTAATTTTTCAAAGCTACAGAGCTTGATAACCCCAAAATTTGGTGAATACATTTAGATCAAAAAAAGTTGAACATGTTTTAGTGAGTTTGGCTTCGATGGTTGTTCTGGAAACGCATCTTCCCCTATCTCCAGACCTCAAAAGTAGCGGCCACATACCTATGTCATGAATTTTAGCCTTTGATTTTTAAAAAAATGAAGAGAAAAATTAAAATACGGACCAAATCGTTTTTGTTTTTTTGTCAATTTTCTTGCTTTGGAAGCAAAAAATTTCTTTCGAGTAAATTGTGCGAGAAACAATAAAAATATGAAAATTCCAATAAAAATTTAATTTTACAATTTTTTAAGCTTTAAGTAGATTTTATACAATTGTGCTTTTCTATTTATAGAACTTTAAGATGGATCTGGAAACTATATTTTTTAGTCTTTAATTGAAAATAATATAAGTGTCAAAAATACAGTATTTTACAAAACTTATGCATTGATTTTAGGAAACTGATTAACTCCCTTGCTTTTATTGAAGTTAATTTCCGCCTTTATGTTCAATGGTTGATAAGGTTCAAAATTGAATTAATTCTAGAGCTGTTAAATAATGAG
>DAIPZN010000080.1:0-21108 GCA_036782195.1 Cyclobacteriaceae bacterium
TTATTGTTCAAATTCATTTTTTAAGTGATGAAAGAGAAAAATATATAATTAAAATAAAAACGTACTTTTTTATATTTTATAAAAATTAAATTTTGAAAAAATAGATAATGCAAATTTTGGTTTTGTTGATCAAGGGCTTTTATATTAGCATCTTTCTTCACTTGGTCACCCGGCCTCATTACCCATTGAAAGACTTATTATGCTTGGAAATTGCGATTTTGAACTTTTAATACCTGATTTTTTGAAGCGGACCAACAGCTTGTTTGTGACTGTTCTTGATCTGGACGGGAAAGTTTGGTATGGAGGTCAGTATTTTATGGATTCCTTTGGGATTTCATCGCCTGAGGCAATGGAGAATGCATTTTTGAACAGCTTGCAAAAATCCGCTAAAGAAAGTTTTTTTGATCACATTCATCTTGTCCTCAGTTCCCCTCATAAGGTATTTCAAAAAACCATCCTGCACCAAAAGTTTGCGGCACAATGGGATTTTTCCATGCTGAAAAATCAAGAGGGGGATTTCTCTGGGATATTAGCCGTGGGATTTCCACAGAAAAGCAATCAAGCAGAATATCAGACCTCCAACCTTGGTGTCATCAATCCAAGACATGATCTTGTTATTAGACTCAATTCAAAATGGGAGATTACATTTGCCAATGGGGTTTTGAGTTATTTTTTTGATGGGGGACTGGAGACTATTTTGGATAAATCCTTCTGGCAGACTTTTAGGCATCCTAAAATCTACCAATACGCTTTAGAGTTTAAATTCACCAAAGAGAACAGTTGCATCCGAACTTGGGAGGACTATCTTCATGACATTGGAAAGTGGTTTAAGATCCATGTAATACCCCTGGAAGAAGGAATCGAAGTGGTGTTCAAGGATATTTCTGAAAACAAGATTCTGAATAATGAATTAAAACAGGCCTATTTGACATTGCAGTCTGTTATCGAACATGCCGACGAATCTGTTATCCTAATGGGAAGGGATCTCCGCATTCTGAATTTCAATGACAAAGCCACCAAAATGATCCATAGGTTGTTTGGAAAGGAAATTCAGGTGGGAGATAAATTTATAGAATATCTAATGCCGGAGTGGGGAAACCGATTTTTGTATGATATCCAAAAAGTGTATGGAGGTAAGGCTGTTACTTATGAGTATTGTCCATTCAACACTCTTCAACGGCATTACTTTTATCCTCTGATCAATCCAAGCGGGGAAAACATCGGGTTGGCTTATACATGTAAAGAAAATCAGCAAGACCTTCAGGCAATAAAAAAACTATCAGAAGTGAAAAACCTTTATCAAGAACAGTCTCAAAAACTACATTCCACAATCGCTTCTATCCTGGGCTTGTTGGAAATGCAGGACAGTAATGAATCGATCAATCCAAGATATGCAGTGCACCTTCGTAAAGCGGTGCTTGAGCTGGAGCAAACCTTCCGTGAGCAACAATACAGGCATGAACAATTGATCAGCTAAGATTTATATATAGAGATTTTTTATAGTTTCCCATACTTTTCTTAAACGGTTTTTAAGATTTTTTAAACCAAAAGCCGAACAAAGTGTTCCATTCTCGTACAAGTATAGTAATCAATTTTCTAGCAAATGCTAGTGGTTCAATATATAAGGCGAGATGAAAGAATTGATGATGGGCTTTGAAACAGAATTGGGGAAGGAAGCTGTAAATGAAAACCAGCCAAAACTTCTGGTAAAAGACGCGCTTTTTGTTCGAAACAAAGGGAATTTGGTCAAGGTTAAATTTACCGATATCCTTTGGCTCAAAGGAGATGGAAATTATACCACGTTGATTTCCCGATACCAGGTTTACTCTCTGCGAAACATCCTGAAGGAGTTTGAAGAAATTCTGCCTGCGGATGATTTTATGCGGATACACAAAAGCTACATTGTCCGCGTAGATGAAATTACCACGATCAATCCAAGAGAAATTACTGTTGGCAAAGACCAAGTGCCTGTTGGACGGACGTATTTTCAGAACTTATTGAATGGCATCAATAAGCTTGGTTCTGCGGGAGGTCAAGATTAAGCCCCCGCACCATACCAGAGGAGGCTGCTGTCTCCATAGCTCAAAAACCTGTAATCCTGCTCCAGCGCCACATCATATATTTTTCTCCAGTCCCCATTTGTATACGCAGCAACAAGCAATATCAACGTGGATGCAGGTTGATGGAAATTGGTGACGAGCCCATCACAAACCCTAAATTGATACCCGGGCATGAGAAAAATCTCTGTTGCTCCTGTGACTTCTGATATCCCCTTAATTTCCATCCAGTCTAAGATTGCCTGCATGCTTTCCTTTCTTGAAGGGACAACATCACGTTGGTGATAAGGATATAATTTGGGTATATTGAATTGGTTCACTTGATCCTGAAGCAGCTGAACACCAAACCAATAGAGGCTTTCAAGGGTACGCATTGAGGTCGTCCCAACAGCCACAATAGCACCATCCTGATTGAGAATCTTTGTTACAGTCGCTTTGTCTACAACCATTTGTTCGCTGTGCATCAGATGGTTGACTACATTGACTTCTTTGACTGGTTGAAATGTTCCGGCTCCCACATGTAAAGTAAGGAATGCTTCATCAACGTTCTTGGCTTTCAGTTTTCCCAATACCTCATCTGTGAAATGTAATCCTGCTGTGGGTGCAGCAACTGCGCCTTCTTTAGCTGAATATACCGTCTGATACCTAGGTCTATCCATTTCGGTAGCTTTTCTATTCAGATAGGGTGGAAGTGGTACTTCTCCAGCGGCATCAACAATAGACACAAATGGCACTTGGTTACCTTCCCAGGAAAACTCCACTGTCTTGCTTTCTCGCTCAGTTAGTCTTGCATTGAGAAGGATTGTCTGTCCTTGAACCTGAACCTCACCCTGTAAAACCTCCCCATCTTTCCATTTTTTGAGATTACCGATCATAGTCTCCCAGCTTACAGATGTGGTGTTGAGCATGATTTCGTTGATTACCGTACTCGGAGCTACAGGTTTGAGCAGGAATATTTCCACTTTGGCACCTGTTGACCTGGTAAAAATCAGTCTAGCCGGAATCACTTTGGTATTGTTGAACACCATCAATGTTCCAGATGGAATGAGCTCTGGAAGTTGGCTAAAAGAATGATGGCTGATTTGTCCGTTTTTATAATGAAGTAATTTTGATGCATCCCTTTTTTCTAATGGGAATTTGGCGATTCTGTGGTCAGGCAGCAGGTAATCATAATCTGTTAATTTGATTTCACTGAGTTTGGCAAGAAAATCCATCTATATCAGGCAGGTTTTTTAATCGGCTACAAATATATACTTTAAATTTACCTCCGACTTCTTACAAGCTGTTATTGGATTAATTTTTGGAAGTCGTATGCTTAAAAAATCTAAAGATGGAATCGGAAATATTGCAAGGTGTTCAATTTACTTCAGAACCTTTTGACCTGGACTTCAAATTTGAAGCAGGTACATCACGGGGGGTACTTACGCAAAAGCGGGCATATTGGGTGAAAGCTTCCCAACAAGGAGATAGGGATACATTTGGAATCGGTGAGGCAGCCCCTTTGCCAAAATTGAGCATAGACGATATTCCAGATTTTAAGTCTATTCTTGCCGATCTGTGCCATACACTGTCAGATGTAAGGATTCCTGCCGATGAGGCTAAAATTCTGGATTGGGTTGCACAGCACATCCCCCAAGAGTTGCCCAGTGTGCGCTTTGCTTTTGAGACTGCATTGTTGGATTTGGCTAATGGAGGTAAAAGAATTGTTTTTGACAGTCCTTTTGTTCAGGATCATGAATCCATTGCGATCAATGGCCTGATCTGGATGGGCAACAAAGAAGATATGCTTGCCCAGATCGAACAGAAGCTGCAGGATGGTTTTACCTGTATAAAAATTAAGATTGGCGCACTGGATTTTGAACAAGAATGTAGCTTGTTGGAATTTATTAGGGCCCGCTTTTCCAATAAGCAGATCGAGCTAAGGGTAGATGCTAACGGTGCCTTTACTCCTGAAGAGGCCATGCACAAACTTGAAAGGCTGTCAGCTTATGTTTTGCATAGTATAGAACAGCCTATTCGGCAGGGTCAATTGGACAATATGGAACAGATTTGTATAGCTTCCCCTGTACCTGTGGCACTTGATGAAGAGCTTTTAGGAGTATTTGGCATTGAAAACAAAAGAAAACTTCTGGAAAAACTCAAACCAAGTTACATCATTATCAAACCAAGTCTGCTGGGGGGTATCAAAGAAAGCGCGGAATGGATAGAGTTGGCTTCTTCTTTGGGAATTGAATGGTGGATAACCTCCGCACTGGAAGGAAATGTGGGTCTGAATTCCATTGCACAGTTTACCGCAACTTTTCAGCCTAGGCTCCCCCAAGGTCTGGGTACAGGTCAGCTTTTTCACAACAATGTGGAATCACCCCTGACGGTAGCAAGGGGAGAACTTTTCTATGACAGGAAAAAATCCTGGGGCATATAAAAAAAAACAGCCCCGAATCACTTCGGGGCTGCCCATTAGATGTCAATGTTTATAGCTTATACAACTTTTACATTCACAGCGTTAAGACCTTTTCTTCCTTCTTTAAGGTCAAAAGTCACTTCGTCATCTTCTCTGATTTCGTCGATCAATCCAGAGATGTGAACGAAATACTCTTTTGAAGACTCATTGTCAACGATAAAACCGAATCCTTTGGATTCATTAAAAAATTTTACTTTTCCTGTGTTCATGATAAATGATATTGATTATTAATATGCTATAAAGGTAATGATACTTTTTACATTTCTACCAAATAGCCTAAAAAGTTTTTAATAATATAAATTCTTTATCTTCTTAATTTTCAACGGTTACATGCTGTTGATAATTAATTGCAACATCACCTGAGTGAATACAGGTAAACAGGTTTATTGATGGAAATACTCAATTCTGTTTGTTGAAGTTTACCGGTTTTAGTATCCCGCTTGAATACTACCACATCACCTGAAGCCTGATGCGCTACCAGTAGATATGCTCCATCAGGCGTAAAGTTGAAGTTTCTTGGCATCTTTCCTCCTGTACTTACCCGCTCCACTAATTCCAAATTTCCTTCTTTCATCACTTTGAAAACAGTGATTTCATTGGCATCCCCCCGATTGGAAACATAGACAAATTGGGAGTCAGGACTCAACCGGACTTCAGCTGCCCCTACATCTCCCACAAAATCATCTGAGGTCAAAGGTAATGCCTGCAACTTTTTGAGTGAATTGAAATCATACACGCCAAGTTCAGCAGTAAGTTCATGTACAAGATAGATCCTATTCCCGGAAGGATGGACTATCAGGTGACGTGGCCCGGCGCCAGCATTGACTTCCAAATATGGAGGCTGGGATGGGGCAAATGGAACGGCAAAATCAGGTTGAAAATTATACAGATGGATTTTGTCCGTACCAAGATCAGCTACCAGTAGCTGCTTGCCATTGGGATGGAACACGGTACTGTGCACATGGGCTCTTTCCTGCCTTGAGACATTGATGCTCTGTCCCTCATGGTCAAAGGTCTGAATGTGGCTGAGCTTACCGTCTTCTCCAGTAGCATAGGCACTGAAATTTCCACCGGAATAATTGCCAACTACCAAAAAATCTTCATTTGGAGATAGGCTGAGGTAGCAGGGACTACCTCCAAAGCTGCTGATTGTCTGTTTTGGAACAAGCGTTTTGGTCGCTGTATCCCACTCAAAAGACCGCACATTTCCTCCATCTGTTTCTTCTACAGCATAGACAGTATTGCCTGCTTGATCCGTAATGACAAAGGAGGGGTTTTTCACACCTGATGCAATGACTTCGTGGGTCAGTGTACCATTTTCGGGATCAAAGGAAAGCAGTCCTATTCCTTGATCCTCAGCATCGGTATAGCTGCCAACCAAGAATGAATAAGAAACTGCCTGGCTTTCACCGGACATTTCGGCATCACAGCTGCTCATTGCCATTGCGCTTATCAGTAGGAGTGTCCGAGTCAGATATTGGGCGATCTTCATGGGGATGTTTGTCATGGGGTATGCTGCTATAAAGTTCATGGGTATCTGGGTCGTATTTACCTGCAAGGTCATCTATTTTCATTCCTTTCCAAGGCCTGATGCCTGTAAAATATGCAGAGCGGGCAAGCATGTGGCCACCAATGGGTGCTGTCAGAAATACAAAAAGAATGATGGCAATCAATCTGGTAGTCACGGAATATTCATTGAAGTAGATGGCTGCAGACACCAAAATCAGCCCGATTCCCAATGTTGCTGCTTTGGTAGTGACTGATATCCGAAGATAAACATCAGGTTTTCGGAGCATCCCTACCGAGGTGGAGAGGATAAATAGGGCTCCAAAAGTGATAAAGATCATGATTAGGATTTCAGTCATTGTCTTTTTTCTTTTTTTCCAAATAAAACGCAAAAGCTACTGTACCCAAAAAGGCTATCAGCGCAAACAGCATGGCTATATCCAAAAACGTAGGTTGGTTATACAGCATGCTGTATACAGCAATAATCCCGATGGCAATCAGGATCAACATATCCAAAGCAATGACCCTATCGGCTAAGCTAGGTCCTTTGACAAACCTGTAAAACACCATTAGGATAGAGATCCCCAAAATGGGAAGGATGACGATATTGTAGTAGTCGTATAAATTCATCGCATGATGTCCAAAAGTCTTTTTTCAAAATTTTCGCGGATGTCCAAGATGAACTTTTCTTTATCTGTCACATGCATCACATGGATGTACATGATCTTTTTGTCATCAGATACATCTATGACCAAGGTCCCCGGAGTGATCGAGACAAAGTTTGCCAACAAAGTGATTTCCAAATCAGTCTCTGCCAACAGTTCAAATCCTATAATGGCCGGTGAAAGCCTTGATCTTGGATAAAGGGAATCCCTTGCAGCCTGGAAATTGGCAATGATAATCTGGTAGATCACATAGACGCTGAAGCCCAGAAACTTGGGAATCATGACAAAGTAGCTGTTTCGCTTATTGTCTATCGTGATGATATACAAGATCCCCATACCAATGAAAAACCCAAAAAGGAAATTTTCCTGGGTAAGCGTACCGGATGCTGCCACCCAAACGAATGCAAGCAGGATGTTACTCAAAAACAGTGTCTTGGTCATGGCAGATTAGGTTTAAGATCCAACACAGTTTCAATATAAACAGTAGGGTCCAGCAGCTCTTGGGCTATACGCTGAGAAAGCACAATCATGTTTTCAGCAGCAAAACCCATATAGAGAGATATTACCGCCAAAAATACGACTGGAAGCAAAAGTGCTTGTTTTTGCGCCCCAATCAATTGGTGGAAATAAATGCCATTTGCCTTTACGGGCAGGTTTTTGCCTGGTCTCCAAAAGACATTAGCCCATAACTTCGCTATTACCAGAGGGTGACAAAACTCCCCAGCAGCACCGAAAACACCAGGAAGTATTCCTGAGCCTCATATGCGCCCTGAATCAGGAAAATTTTAGGCCAGAAGCCTGACAGGGGAGGGATCCCAACCAAAGAGAAAAGCGGAATGGCCATCAGCAGCGACAGCAGTGGATAGTTTTTATACATCCCGCCCAATAAACCTGTGTCTTGTGTCCCGTTGATTTTGGTGATGATACCCTGAACCATAAACAGGTTGGTCTTCACAATGATATCATGGAACAGATAAAACAGTGTGCCAATCAAAGCTATTTCGGTAAATACTCCCAGTCCCACCATCAGGAATCCGATATGGCAAATGATGAGGTAACTGAAGATCTTGCCGATCTTTTTTTGTCTCATTGCACCAAAAGCGCCTGAAATAACGGTAAGACCTGCTATGATGACGACGATCTGCATGAAGAACTTGTCATTGCCAAACATCAGGGAAAAGGTCCTGAGCATGGTGTAGATACCTACCTTGGTCAAAAGTCCCGCAAATATGGCAGATACTGCAGCTGGAGGCGTGTGGTAACTGGCCGGCAACCAGAAGTAAAGTGGAAACACGGCTGATTTGATACCAAAAGCCACAAAAAACAAAGCTGCTGTGACATTCACCAGGCCCTGATGCTTGACAGCTGCAAGTTGATTGGAAAGATCAGCCATATTGAGCGTGCCGGTCAAACCGTACAAAAAGGCTATCCCGATCAAAAACAGTGAAGAGGCGAGCATGTTCAATGCTACATATTTGATGGCACCCTCCAGTTGATCCTTTTTACCTCCAATGGTAATCAATACAAAAGAGGATATGATGATCACTTCAAACCATACATAGAGGTTGAAGATATCCCCAGTAAGAAACGCGCCATGCAAGCCCATGATCAAAAAGTGCAACACTGGGAAATACCCAAAGGCAAGCCGCTCCTTATTCATGCCGACTGTGGAATATACAGATACCGCAAAACCTGCGGCAGCAGAAAGCAGCACCAAGGTTGCCCCGAGCAGATCCGCTACAAAAGTGATCCCAAAAGGAGCTGTCCAGTTGCCCGCCTGTGTCACCATGATGCCATCATTCCAAACATGGATAAATAGCCAAATGCCAAGTCCTAAGCCAACGGCTGAACCTGTCATGCTAATGATTTTCTGTACTCTGATATTGCGCCAGCAAAACAGCAGTACCATGGCTACTACAAATTGGAAAACTATTGGCAATACGATCCAAATATTTGTCATATCTCCTCGTCAGTTGAATTGAGCTGGTCTAAGTCATCGGTTTCCAGCACTTTATACACCCTTTTGATCAATATAATCGCGAAGGATTGGAGACCAAATCCAATTACAATAGCTGTTAAAATCAAAGCCTGTGGGACCGGATCCGCATAAATTTCAGCGAAAATTTTTGCACCATCTTCTATCACTGGTGGATAACCCTTGACCAGGCGTCCCATGATAAAGATCAGCAGATTGACACCGTTGCCTAAAAATATTAGACCAAGTATCATTTTGAACATACTCCTTCTGAGCAGCAGGTACAAACCTGACGCATGGAGCAATCCTATGATGATAATGATTAGAATTTCCATTTTAAATTGATTCGGTGATTGAAAAGATAATGGTAAGTGTCACACCGATGACAACTAAATAAACACCTATATCAAATGTAAGCGCTGTCCCCACCATGCCGATAAATCTAAGCGGTTCTTCATACCATAGGCCTGTAAGAAATGGACTGCCGAAAAACAATGGGACAATCCCCGAACCTACCGCCAAAAGCAACCCCATGGGCATCAGAAATCCAGGATTGAGCCGAATCAAGCTTCTGGTTTTTTGAAGACCAAATGCAAATGAATGAAGAATAAAGGCGATGGAGGCCATCAAACCTCCCACAAATCCTCCTCCTGGCAGGTAATGGCCCCTGAGCAGAATGAATACAGAGAAAAGCAACAAAACCGGTAGGAGGTAGGTCGATGATGTTTTGAATATCAATGATTTCATGTTATCCTTTCTTTTGTGGGTTCAAATTCAATTTCAACAAGCTAAATACACCTACAGCTGCAATGACCAACACCACAGTTTCAATCATGGTGTCAAAACCTCTAAAATCCACCAAAATGACGTTTACGACATTTCTTCCTTTGGCCAGTACATAAGCATTGTCCGCAAAGTATGTGGATAGGTCTTTGGCTGTTCCTTCTTCCAATACCTCTAAAGTCAGGATGGCTATCAATGTCCCAAAAAATAAGGATAAAATAGCATCACGTACCCTTATCCTTCTGGAAGAAAAAGTCTTGTTTCTAGGCAGGTTAAAGAGCACCAGCATAAACAACAACACCGTCAATATGTCAATAGAAAACTGTGTCATTGCCAAATCAGGAGCTGAATAGTAGAGGAAAAAAAGACAGTTCGCAAAGCCTATTACTCCTAAGGCCACAATTGCAGTAGTCCGGGAAGTGGTAAAAATGGCCATAAAGATGGAGCTGATCATGAGTACCACTACGATGATTTCGGTAGGTGTAATCTGTGAAAGCTGACTCCAGTCTACATAAATGTCGACCCCGTCATAGAGTCTATAGCCCATCAAGAGTGTCAGAAATGCCAAAATGGTGATGATGTAATTCCGCAGGTAGCCATTCTGCAAAACCTTAGTCCAGTATTTTGCTAGGACCATAAAAAATTCACCGAAGTACTGAATAAGTTGCTCAGGGGCAAATTTCTGGAAACGCAGCGGCTTTTTGGATAGCTGATCAGAAGGAAGCAGGAAGTAATAGAGCAAGCCCCCAAGTAACAGAGTAATGCCACTCAAAAGCAGCACCAAGTTGAAGCCATGCCATAAGCTAAAATGAATTTCGCTCTCGCTTCCGCTGATACTGCTAAATACAGGAAGGATCAAAGCATCTCCAACCAATGCAGGGAAGGAACCAAAGAACAAACTTAAGATTGCCAATAATACAGGAGGGACCCAGAGCAGCATAGAGGGCAAGTGCACAGACTTGAATTCCTCAGGTAACTTTCCGATAAAGGGCTTAATACCAGCCCAAAATCCTGCAACCAACAGACAGACATTGGTAATCACTGCAAAAATGGTCAGCATCAATGCCCAATCACCTGATTCTAAAGTAGCTTCATAAAACACTTCTTTACTGACAAAGCCCAGCAAAAAAGGAAAACCTGCACTAGATACTGCAGAAACAATTCCTGCAAAGGCTACAGGCATCATCACCTTCTGAAGTCCTGAAAGTCTGGTAATGTCCCTTGTGCCCGTTTCGTGATCGATAATTCCTGTAATCAAAAACAAGGCAGCCTTGTACAAAGCATGAGTAAGGATAAATATAGAAGCTGCCAGCAGTGCTTTCTCCGTTCCAAGGCCAATCATAAAGACCAACAAACCCAATGCTGAAATGGTCGAATAGGCCAATATCCCTTTCAGGTCTATCCTGAAAAGGGCATGAACAGCTGCATAAAGCATGGTGACGGCTCCTACAACTATTAGTGTATTGTTCCATATCCAGCTATCTCCCAGCATAGGAGTGAATCTCGCCAAAAGGTAAATACCAGCTTTGACCATAGTGGCAGAGTGCAGGTAAGTACTTACAGGTGTAGGTGCCTTCATCGCTCCTGGCAACCAAAAATGAAATGGGAACTGTGCAGATTTGGTAAATGCTCCTACAAACATCAAAACTACGATCCAGCTGTAGGCTGAATGGGATTTGAGAAATTCTGATTTTTCAAGCAATTCATTGAAACTATAACTGCCCCCTGCATTGCCTAGTAGAATCAGGCCAATGAACAGGATAAAACCGCCGATACCTGTAATGCCTAAAGCTGTAAGTGCTGATTTTCTGGATAAGGGATCTTCATTGTTGAAACCAATGAGGAAAAATGAGCTGATACTTGTCAGTTCCCAAAAAATAAACAAACAAATCAGATTCTCAGAAAGGACCAGTCCCAGCATAGCCCCCATAAACATGCTCAGATATCCGTAAAAGCGGTCTAAGTAAGGATGTCCTTGCAGGTAGTTGGCAGAGTAAAAGAAAACCAAGGTTCCTATGCCTGTAATCATCAAAGCAAACAACAAAGCAAGGCCATCAAGTTGGAAATCCAGGTTGATCCCAAAACTAGGTACCCAGCTATAGTGGTAGGAAAAGACCTCACCAGAACCCACAGGACCCAGAAAACTTAAAAAATACACAAAGAGTACCAATGGGAGGGAAGGGACCAGAAATGGAATGGCTTTAGGAATATACCTTGACAAAAGCGGTATGAGCGAAGCTAAAACAAAGCCGGAGAGTACGGCAAAAACCATAGGCTAAAGAAGAAAAGATTCAATTAATTAAACCAAAATTACTAAATTCCTGTGTTTGAAAAGGCAAACTACTGAAACTTAACTCAAATAAAACCCGATCTTGTTTAAGGTTTTTTGAATAAATAACCTCAATTTTTTAAAAATCGATAAATTATGAGGCGTTATATTGAATAGAAAGAGCAAAATTGAGGTATTAATGAATAATTTTATAAATTCACGTCCCTATTAACCATTAGACCTATTATGTCCAAAAACAATTACCAAACGGAAGTAGCCAAAAGGTTCACGATTTATAACAGTCTTTTTTTGGATCTGCCTTTTAGTGACATCAACAGAACAGGTACGCTATTACCGATTCTTTCAACAGATTGTCAGCAAGGCTATGAAAAAGACCGTACACCAAAAGAAATCATACAGGGATTTTTCTCTGAAATGATGGCCAACAATACGGAAGAGGAACGTCAAAATTTACTTTTTAAGATGGTCCAATATGTAGAACGTCAAGTAGTATTGTTTGATTCTATTGAGGATGCAGCTTTTGAAAAAATCCACGATGTCAAAGGAAAGGGGAGCATCAATGCGCTCATTACCCGTGTGGAAAATGACCGCAAAAAGGAAGCTTTGATCGAAAAGCTCAAAACATTCTGTGTCAGACTTACCCTTACTGCCCATCCTACGCAATTTTATCCAGGAAATGTGCTTGGAATCATTACCGATTTGGAGACAGCCATCCGAAACAATGATCTGGGTAATATCGATCTTTTACTTCAGCAGTTGGGAAAGACCGGGTTTATCAATAAAGAAAAGCCTACACCACTTGACGAAGCTGTCAGCTTGATCTGGTTTTTGGTGAATGTTTTTTACCAAAGTATTCCGGATATCCTAACGCGATTACTCAATCATCTTGAGATTCCGCTGCATGAGTGGGACAATCCCGGTTTATTAAAAGTAGGCTTTTGGCCTGGAGGAGACAGGGATGGCAATCCTTTTGTGACACATGACACCACTGTTCAGGTAGCGGAGAAACTGCAAAAATGGATTCTCCGATGCTATTATAGAGATGTAAGGGTAATCAGAAAAAGGCTCACCTTCAAAAATGTAGAGCCTATTATGATCAAGGTTGAAAACAACCTTTTCAACTCCTTATTTGAAAATCCAAACCATTATGCCAATAAGGAAGAACTGTTGGCGGATTTATTGGAAGCCCGCAAAGGCCTGATTGAACTTCATGATGGGCTATTCCTTGATCAATTGGATAAATTTATCCTTAAAGTCAAAATCTTCGGTTTCCACTTTGCCAATATGGATGTAAGGCAGGATAGCAGAAAACACGACGGCCTTTGGGATGAGATCATCAAGCATCAAAAAGGAGAAGAAGCGCTCAAGCATTACCATACCTTGTCTGATAAAGACAAGGAGCAATATCTTTTCAATATCAATTCTTTACCTGCTTTGGACCTGTTTAAGGATGAGTTTCACCAGGAAATGCTCAAAAGTTTTGATGCCATCAAAAGTGTGCAGCAAATGAACGGTGAAGATGGGCTACACCGGTATATCATTTCCAACTGTCAGTCTGCGTTGCATATGCTTGAGGTGTTCAGATTGGCGCAATTGACCTTGGGTCAAGAAGGAGGAGAGCTTCCTTTGGATATTGTACCACTGTTTGAGACTATTGATGATCTGGCAGAAGCGCCTGAAATCATGGATATGCTTTACAGCAATGCCACCTATAGCGCCCACCTCAAAAAACGCGGATCCAAGCAAACCATCATGTTGGGGTTCTCCGATGGCACCAAGGATGGAGGTTATATCCGTGCAAACTGGTCCATCCTTCGGGCTAAAGAAGAGCTTACAAGAGTTTCAAGGAAATATGAAGTCAGCGTGGTATTCTTCGACGGAAGAGGAGGGCCTCCTGCAAGAGGTGGTGGCAACATGCACAATTTCTACGCTTCTTTGGGTAAGCAGGTGGAAAATCAGGAAATACAGGTCACCATCCAAGGCCAGACTATTTCTGCCAATTACGGAAAACCTGTATCCTGTACCTACAATTTAGAACAACTGCTTTGTGCGGGTGTTGAAAATGAATTGTACCAATCATCGGACAAAACACTAGATGCTTCGCAGAGGGCATTGATTGATGAGATGGCCGAAGTTTCCTATCAGTTTTACAAGGATTTTAAAAGTCACCCACAGTTTTTGCCATATCTAGAACATGTTACGCCACTGAAGTACTTTGGTCAAGTAAATATTGGGTCAAGGCCTCTGAAAAGAGGAAAAGATTCAGGAATCAAATTCGAGGACCTCAGAGCCATTCCTTTTGTAGGCTCATGGGCCCAAATGAAACAGAATATCCCTGGTTTCTTTGGCGTAGGTGCAGCTTTGGAGGCTTTGGAAAAGGCAGGTAAATTCGATCAAGCCCAACAGCTTTATCAGAATTCTCTTTTCTTCAGGTCCTTATTGGGCAACTCCATGCAGTCTTTGGCCAAGTCTTTCTACAAATCGACAGCTTATCTCAAAGACAACCCAAAGTACGGTGACCTCTGGAACATCATGTTTGACGAATATAGGAGGACAATTGACATGCTGCTTAAAGTCTCGGGCATGGATACCTTGTTACAGGACAACCCCACCTCCAAGGAGTCCATCAGCATCAGAGAACGGATCGTATTGCCATTGATCACCATTCAGCAATATGCCATTCAGACCATGCTTGAATCAGGGAAAGAAGATCCGGTGCTTCAGAAACTCATATTGCGCACCATGTTCGGCATCATCAACGCCGCACGAAATGCCGCTTAAATCAAATCCCGGTTTCAACGCCGGGATTTTTTGTTTGGTTTAGTTATGTCTGGCATTGAGGATTTGCCCGATCCTTTGAATCTTGGCTTCCTTTCTGCTATTTTTAGCTACTATGAAACAATCATTGATAAAATTCAAATCTTATTGGGAATCCGATGCCTCCTTTATTTCCTTATTGGTGATGTTGGTGTTCACTGTGTTTGTCTTACCGGTTATCATAGATATACAGTCTGAAGATTCGACAATTTTATTTAACCTTTTATTGATTTCTCTGTTTGTAGTCGGCTTATTTTCAGCAAGGGAAAAGGTTTTTATTGTCATTTCCATCGTATTTGTCAGCTTACATCTTTTGCTCAGGGTCATCCGCTTCAGTGATACCAGTTATGAATTTTATTTTATTGAAAGGGTAGTGATCGTGCTGAATTTGGTTCTGTTTGCCGTAATCAATATGAGACTTTTGTTCAGGGACAATGAGGTAAATACCTACAGAATAATCGGTGCGGTGAATGTTTACCTTAGTGTGGCGCTTGCAGGGGCTTTTGGTTTTGAGTTGATCCACCTATGGACTGGAAAGTCCCTTGCTGGAGAAGTAAATTTGATTGGCGGAGACAGGGATTTTATCACCTATACCTATTTCGGACTATCCAGTCTTACTACAGTAGGCTTTGGGGATATTTATCCAGCTTCAGCCTCAGCAAGGATGCTGTCGGTTTTTTTATCGGCGATTGGCATATTGTATCCAGCCGTTGTCATCGCGCGCCTTGTCAGCACCGGAAAAGTTGCCTGACTAAAAAATAAGGATCAGTTAACAAAAAAAACAGGCTTGGTTTCCAAAGCCAAGCCTGTTTACATGGAAAATGGTTTGAATGATTAATTCAAGGTGTATTCCACCACAATCTCCGTGTTAAGCAATTTGGAAATAGGACAGTTTTTTTCTGCGTCTTTGACCAGTTCTGCGAATTTTTCTTCAGAGATGCCATCAACTTTTGCCTTAAGCTCAATTTTGGACTGTTTGATGGTACCGTCTTCAAAAGTAATGGTGCAAGTGGCATCCAATTCCTGAGGGGGGAATTCTGCACCGGATAGGTTGAAGCTCAGCTTCATCGCAAAACATCCTGCATGTGCCGCTGCAATCAATTCTTCAGGATTCGTGCCAATGCCTTCCTCAAATCTGGAGCTGAATGAATATTGTGTTTTGTCCAAAACTCCTGTTTGGGTAGAAAGGTGTCCTTTGCCTTCTTTGCCACTTCCTTGCCATACGGCTGTTGCTTTTCTTTTCATAGGTATATTAGTCTTGAGATGTGAGTATTGAGTATTGAGGTTATTGTAATTGAGTTCAAAATAAGGGAATTGGGCTTCAGTTAAAAGAATTGCACCCAATCTTTTCCTTTTTTCTGGGTCTGGGGTAAATTGCCTTCCAGATTTATCAGCAAAAACTAATTTTTTCTAGTGTATGAATCCATTCAGCATTTCATTGCTCAGCGCTCATGATAAGGAATCTGTATTGCAGCTGATGGAGGAAGTTTTTGCCAAGGAACAAGGCATCCCCAAACACCTGTTATCAGTTACCGCAGCAAATCAAATGGGTTATGGCTTATGGTCAAATGGCCTGCTTGTGGGCATTGCGATTGCCTGGGAAGAATCCGACGGTTGGCACTGGGGAAGGTTTGCACTCAGGACGGAGATCAGGGGTATGGGCTGGGGTAGTAAACTTGCCGTCTATAGTTTCAGGGAGATATTCAAGGAGGGAATCCCCCAATTGCACATCACTGCACGAGATCAGGCAGTTCCGATATTAAAAAAGCTAGGGGCCAATACTGTAGCTCCTGCCTTTGACTTCTACGGTGCCCCTGTGACACCGATGGTGTTGAGAGCAGATGGGTTAGTCTTGAGTAGTGGGTATTAAGTATTGAGAAGGCGGAATACTCTTTTCACATATGCTTTGTTCTCGCAGCGAACGCAACGAAAAACGCTACATGCGCAACGAGTAGGGAAAACGTCATTAGAAAAGCGCGAGGGCTGAAGATCCGCCGGGCGTGCGGTGGGCATGCGGGTGGAAGGATTTTGTTTAGATATAAGACACAAGACGTAAGATTTAAGACTTGGATTTGAGTGTAATAAGTGGCTATTCCCACCAAAAAGAAACCTGTAGGGCTACATGTTTGGTAGCCTAGGGGGACAGCACATATTTGGCTCAGTGCCATAGGCACGATAGACATATTAGCCGTGGGTTTCAACCCACGGTCAAGGCACAACGACTTCACCCAAAAGTCCCAGAGGGACGGACGATATTAGGCTCTAGAATCAAAAAAATGGATGCGGAATACCTGTAGAATTCTTACCTTATGTTTTTAGCAACGAGCGCAACGGTGTGAGAAAATCCGATAATCAAACCTTCTTTGTTTTTGGCGGAAGGTTCAATTCGATCTTGTGCTTGTCGCGGCCAAAAATCATTGAATAAAATTTATTTTTAACCGTGGGTGGGCACCCGGGGCTATTTTCCCTACTGGTTTGAACCGCTGTCTGAGTTCCTTTTTTTTAGGACATGGTTTGTCTTGGGTATTGAGAAAATGGCGGAATATGACATTAAAAATTTTATTGTTCCTAGACATAAAATTAAAAGATTAAGTATAATTTGAAATCGCGTCCAAGACGAAGGACCCTTACCTTAATAAAACTCTTGAATTTTCAACGTGAGTCTAGCTTAAATCCAACCCAATCTCTTTATGAGCAATAACAAATTGATACCGATTTATCGGATAGAAAAATTTACACCAGTGCGTGAGGAAGAATTGATAAAGCAGATGCTACTTCAACCAAAAAATAGCCTTTATCAATTTTCTTTAGGTCAATATGTCAAGAAACAACAAGCTGTTTTTAAATTCCAACTTTTAAATACAGCATTATTGAGGGTTCATGTTGGATTTCCAGAATCCGCAGAATCATCTTGTGTTATTACGATTACCCCGGCAAGATTAATATTGGTGGTTTATGGGCTTCAGATCATTGTGACATCAATCCTAGCAGGATTATCTGTTGCATATCTGGAGGCTATGCCAATCAAGTATATTTTGATCCTGCTTCCCTTTTTGATTTACCTGGTGTTGTTGTTGAATTTTCATTTTTTCAGGTCAAAAGCTATGTCCCATATGAGGAAATTCCTCCAGTAATTATTGCTTCTAGTGGGAAAAGCGGAAAAACATATTCATGTCATCCCTGTTTTTGGCGGAAGGTTGAATTGGATCTTGTGCTTGTCGCGGCCAAAAATCAACGACGGTTGGATTTTAAACCCAGGGTTGAAACCCTGGGCTATCAACAGGGAGCCCCTCCAGGGCTCTTCTTTTAAAATTGAAAAGAACCTAGTCTTGAATCTTGTGTCTTATGTCTTGCGTCTAGTTAAAAATCCCTGTTTTTGGCGGAAGGTTGAATTGGATCTTTGGCTTGTCGCGGCCAAAAAAAATTAATTGTTCTTTTTTTCCCAGGGTTGAAACCCTGGGCTACCAACAGGGAGCCCCTACAGGGCTCTTCTTTTAAAATTGAAAAGAACCTAGTCTTGAATCTTGTGTCTTATGTCTTGCGTCTAATTAAGCATCCCTGTTTTTGGCGGAAGGTTGAATTGGATCTTGTGCTTGTCGCGGCCAAAAATCAATAAATAATTATGCATTCTTAATCCCGGGTTGTCACCCGGGGCTATTGTCCCTACGGGATTGAACCCCTGTCGGGGTTCCATTTTTTAGGACATGGTTTTTCTTGGGTATTGAAAAATAGGCGGAATACTCTTTTCACATATGCTTTGTTCTCGCAACAAACGCAACGGAAAACGCAACGTGCGCAACGATGGGCGGATATCAAATATTAAGATATAGCTCATGCATCATCAACCTCCCGCACCTTCAAGTACTTTTACTCATAATCTTTGCCAATATTTCCAAAAACCACATTGCCCTTCAGAAACAAATCTGTGTTGTGGTGTACACCAATAAAAAAGGGTGCAGTACAAACTGCACCCCCTATGAGGCACCTTCAAACGGTCTTAAGTCTTACGTCTTATGTCTTTTGTCTATTCCTCAATACTCACTACTCAATACTCACATCTCATTTCACCAACGCCTTTTCCCTTTGTACCTCCAGCATATCTACCGGTGGGGGGGTGTTGTCACCCAAGAGGTGCTGTACAAAGTAGTCACCCATTCTCCAGAAGAAGTACTCGGTCATGTCGCCGAATCCGTGGCGCTGTCCGGGAAGGATGATGAAGTCAAAGCGTTTGTTTGCCTTGATCAGCGCATTGGCCATGCGGATGGTGTTAGCCGGATGCACGTTGTTGTCCACGTCGCCGGTCACCAGGAGAAGCCTGCCTTTCAGGTTCTTGGCAAGGTCGGGGTTACGTTCGATCTGGTAGACAAAGGTGGTGTCTCCTTTGGGACTGATCTGCTCCTTTACCCCGTGGTGCTTTTCGGACCACCACCTGTTGTAGATGTTGTTCTCATGGTTGCCGGCACTGGAAACAGCCACTTTGAAGAAGTCGGGATACACCAGCATCGCCGCTGTGGACATGAATCCGCCTCCGGAATGGCCATGGATGCCGACTCTAGATTTGTCAATGAATGCATACCGGTCTGCCAGTTGCTCTATAGTGGCTTTTTTGTCTGCCAACCCGTAGTCACGGAGGTTTTCGTAACCATAGTTGTGGTACCATTTGGATCTCGCCGGGTGACCACCTCTGTTGCCGACAGTGATGACCACAAAACCAAGCTGGGCAAGTCTGTCAATCCTGTCCATTCCTCGGCCAAAAGATTTGTTAACCGCTTCGGTCTGGGGACCGGGATAAACATAGGCAATGACGGGATAACGTTTCGTTGAATCAAAGTCAAAAGGCTTGTACATGACTCCAAATAGGTCTGTAATGCCGTCATCGGCCTTTACTTTGAAAGGCTCGGGGAACCGGTATCCTGCAGCCATTAGGGAACTCATGTCGGCGGTTTCCAGATCCATAACCTTTTGACCTGCGGCGTTGTATACTGCCGAGGCTGGGGCGGTGTTTACTCTGGAGAAATTATTGACAAAGAAGGTTGTCCTGTCATTCATGGATACCGCATGGTTGAAGTTACCAGAGTTGAGCAAGGTGATGCCTCCTCCGTTGAGGTTTACCCTGTAGAGGTGTTCGTAATAAGGATCTTCGCCTTTTTCACGGGCATTGGCCGTGAAGTAGACCCAGTTGTTGCGCTCATCTACCTTGACCACGGATTCCACATGGAAAGGACCGGAAGTCAGTTGACGGATCATGTTGCCACGGGTATCGTACAGGTAAAGGTGGGCCCAGCCATCCCTTTCGGACCAGTGGATCAGCTGGCTTCCGTTGTTGATGATTTCAGGCTTGGTGATCTCGATGTAGGTATTGCTTCTTTCGGCTATCAGAGTTTCTTTTTTGTTTTCCCTGATATTCCATCTACAGATGTCGATTTTTTTCAGATCCCTTGAGGTCAGGGAGAAGTAGAAGTAATCGATGTTGCCAAGCCATTTCACAGGCTTGAATTCATCATCTCTGTTCGATGCCGGAACGGATTCGGACCAAAGGCCCAGCGTCTGGTCCTTGAATGTGGAGATGGGAAGTTGCTTCAGGTTTTGATCAGCGAAACTGTAATGATAAAGCTCGGCGATCGGCTGCTCTTTTTCTCCGGGCATGCCATACTTGTAAGTTTCCAGAGTCGGTCTGGGATCCCTGGTGTGGTGTATCACCCAAAGGTCCTTTACCTTCCGCTGGTCATTGCGGTTGACAATGAACTGATCCGAATCTGAAGACCAAAGCACATAGGCTCTTTTGCGTTTGTCCTTGTTTTTCAGTTCCTCTTCATTGTCTTCGCCCCGGCCACCCATGGAATAGCTGTAGTCTTTTTCTCCGTCCTTGGTGAGCTGATGCTCTACAATGGTACTGTCTTCCTCGTCTTTCACTGCTTTGAGGAAGTTGGCCTTGTCCATCCAGTATAGGTTGTCATGCCTTGCAAATACGACTTTGGAAGAGTCAGGGGAAATATTTGCCCAAGCCAATCGCTTGGCCTTTGCATCCGGATCCTCGATCTCCCGGAGCTGCTGATTGCCGAGGTGATACCTGAAGACAAAGGTTTTTTTCTCCAGTGAGTCCTTGGCGTTCCGGTTTTTGGCCTTCATTTCCTCCCAGTCCTTCTTCACTACTTCAAGGGTGCTTTTGACCTTGAACTGGATTTCGTTGCTGTCCTCGAAGAACTTCATGTCCTGCAGGTCCAGGTGTTGTCCGTCAAAGGGGTCCTTTACCGCTTTGGAGAGTTCGGCGGCCAACTTGTCCTTGTCGAAAAAGGAAGTTTTGGTTTTGGCTGCCGGGTTGACGAGGTACCAGTTTTTGCCTTCGGGTGTCTCGTATTCATACCAGAACCTGTCGGTCTTTTTGAGCCAGTGGGCGTCAACTTCAGTAGAAAACAGCAGTTTTTTCAGTTTCTCAGGCGAAAATCTTGCTGCCAGTTCATAATTGCCCTGACGAGGTGAATCCTGTGCATTGGAAACAAAAGGCAATAGGCATAAAATCAGGTAGATGTATATTTTTCTCATGTATATAAGGG
>DAIPZN010000081.1:0-21084 GCA_036782195.1 Cyclobacteriaceae bacterium
AAGAACAACAGGTCTATTTTTAACCCTACTTTTTTATTTTGAATTCTATATTCTGTTTTGATGATTTAAATTGAAAGCATAAACGTTCAGATGTAGCAAATAAAAAAAGCTGCTCCATAATGCGGAGCAGCCACCAATTCAAGTCCCGGTTTTTGCAGCGATCAGTTGCCGTTTGGCTCCAGTTTGAACAGACCACCATCCTCATGGTCCGTCAACAAATAGATCAGACCATCAGGCCCCATCCTGACATCTCTGATCCTGCCGATTTGTCCTTCGATAATGGTCTCTTCCTCTACGATCTCTCCTCCTTCTATGACCAGCCTATGGACACTTTCCTTGAGCAGACCACCTGCCAACAGGTTCCCCTTCCATCCCGGAAAGGCATCGCCCGTATAAAAGGCCAAGCCTGAAGGCGCCATGGATTCTTCCCATACAAATTTGGGCTTCTCGATCCCTGGCGCTTCTTTGCCTAAGCCGATTTTTGTTTTGGTGTCATATTCCACTCCATGAGCAACCTGGGGCCAACCATAATTTTTTCCCTTTTGAATCGCAAATACCAGATCGCCGCCAAAAGGACCATGTTCTGTGGCCCAGATATCACCCGTCTCGGGATCAATGGCAATACCCTGGTTGTTTCGGTGTCCAAATGAATAAATCTCTGGCCTGAGGTTTCCCGGAGCTTTGCCTATAAAGGGATTATCCTCCGGAATACCTCCATCTTCTTTCAGCCGGATCATGGATCCCGCGGGATCTGTCAGATCCTGGGATGGATACCTGATCCCCCTGTCCCCTATCGAAAAAATCACCGTACCGTCACCCGGGAATATGATCCTTGAACCGTAATGCCTCCCCGGTTCGGTTCTTGGCTGCTGGGTATACAGTTCCTCGACTTCCACCAGTTCCATTTTGTCCAGGTCCAGCTTGGCCCTACCCAAAGCGGTACCTGTAGCATAATCCCCGTCTTTAAAATTGGAATCATCATCCCCCGGACTGCTATAGGTAAAATAAATCCAGCCGTTTTGCTCGTAATCCGGATGGACTACAAGATCCAATAGCCCTCCCTGGTTGCCTCCATCTGTAGGTGGCTTCGCATCTTCCTTGGGATCAAGTCTCGGCAGGTTGTTGATCTCCTTGATCTCGTCATTGTCGATCAGCAGCAGCCTCCCAGGTCTTTCCGTGACAAGCATCCTGCCATCAGGCAACCAGCTGACCGCCCATGGATGTTCGAGTCCTTTGGCAATCTGGGTGATCTTGAAATTGCCGGCCTTGGAATCCACCGATTCCTCTACCACTTCATTGACGAGATCCTGAGCGTGACTGACGACCACGCTGCAGCTAAGAAAAGCGAGTAGCCCAAGCAGCCATTTGGAATTAAAGGTGTTGATAAATAACTTCATTATTTAGTAATTTTAAAATTAAACAATATTATACTAAACAGTTGAAGCAAAAATTGTTCATTAAAAAGAAAATATTGCAATTTCATAATGAAATTGTAAAACAGGCCGGCTTAAGTTCCGCTAAAGTCCCGCCTGTTGTTCGGCAAATTCCCTGATTGTTTGATTGTTGGTCCAGGAAGAGCCGCTGAGCACTTCTACTACATTGCCCTTTTTATCGATCAGAATGTGCATGGGAATGAATTGACCACCCCTTTCCTTGTCCAGTTTTTTCAGCAATTCGCCGGTTCGTTTATCTCCAAAACTCATTTCGTATTCAAATTTGAAATCGGGCCTGCCTTTTTTGAATTTCTTATAGGCCTCCACTGATTCATTGGAGAAAGCCACAAACCTCACCCCTTTGCCGGCATAGGCTTTTGCAACGGCATTCAGCTCGGGGATTTCAAGAACACAAGGGCCGCACCAGGTCGCCCAGAGGTTGATGACTAGCGCTTCCTCCGGTTTTATGGGCAGGATATAGGGATTGTCTTCGAGGCTTTTGTTGAGTTCAGCTTTGAAATCGGAGGAGGCTTGATGGGCTATTTCAAAGGATAAAAAGAAGATAAATACCGAAAATATTTTCATGGCACATTTAGCTTATAATGATGGTGTCAATTGATTTAAGGGAAAAAAGAAAAAAGGTCGACTCCATAAAAAACCATTATGAAATACTGTGAGGCTACTTTCTACTAAGTTCAATAAGCTCAAATTTAAACTGGTCCTCATCGTTCTCTGGATTGTCTGGATGGTTCACTGACAGATATAACCCCTCTTCGTGTATAAAAAAATTAAGCGGCATGTATTTCCCTTTTTCAAAGAAGGTCTCTCCCTGCACTTGCAGATCACTGTCCAATATCATGATTAAAAAGGGACCGGGAGCATTCCGAAGTTTCATGATCTCATTGCTATCCGATATGTCTAAAGTAGGATAGGCGAATCTGTAATAGACATCCCGGTAAGGATCATATACCAGGTTGTCATAGCGGGAACTGGTAAACATGTACTGCTGCGTCTCGATTCTCTCCCCATTGACTGGAAAAAGCTTCAAGGTGGCATCCAGATACTGACTTGCCGCATCCCTTGATTGGAGCTCTTCCGCAAAGGAACTGGCATAAAACAGCCTGTGGTCCCCGAAAAAGGAATAAACGATTTTGTCTTTGCCCACAGCCATACTCGCTTCGAACTGTTTCAGCCCTCTTTCCAGGTAATCATCCGGATAAGTATGAGCAATAAAGGATGTCTGACCTGTATTGAGGTCAATGCTGTAGCCCAGCCGTTTATCTTTCAGGTTGTCGTTACTCATTTCCCGGTAGTTGCCCGTCACATGTGTTTTCACCATCAATTCACCATTGTCTACCTGAGGTGGGGAAACATAATATTGCGGATGCACAAAAGCAGCAGAATAGCCATCCGGAATCCCGTACCTGATGCTGTTCTTGATCCTGCCGGTGGTATCGGTAAGGTGAATCACCGGGCTGGCTTGTCCAAACAGGAAGATACTGTCCAGATTATGGACATGAAAACCAAATAAGGCACCGACTCCTTGATCCCCTTCAACTTCAAAATCCAAAGATTTTAGGAGTCTTGAATGGGTAATGTCATAAATCTGTAATTGATTTTGCTCCCATAAGATATTGAAAAGCAGATCACCAAAAACAGCAAAACCTGGGCTGACATTAGGCGTCTGATCATCCAGTTCAAATGATAAGATTTTGCCTGAAGGCAAAAGGTGACTGGGTTTGGTTTGGGATTGATTGCACCCGATAAGGATGGTAGCCACAACCAAAAAATAAAATTTATGGATCATTAGTTATAGGTTTGATGAAAAGACCAGGGAAATTCTTCAGAAGAAATAAATTCCAACTATCATCACCTAAATTAACTATATTTTTTTTTACCAATTTTTTTTTAAACATTTTCTAAATAAAAGACAAACCATCTCTATAGACACATCCAAATTATCCACAAAGAGCACTACCAAAAAACAAGAAGCATACGACAATGAAAAAGGGAGCCAAAGATTCCTTCAGCTCCCTTTTTCTGATCAAGTAAAAACAATTTTTTACGGGGCGGTACCCTTATTTGACCAATGAAGCATACTCCTTGGCAAAATAACTCAAGATCACATTGGCACCTGCCCTCTTGATGCTCAGCAGGCTTTCCAACATGGCCCTTTCACCGTCTAGCCATCCTTTTTCGGCTGCTGCTTTGATCATGGCATATTCTCCACTGACATTGTAGGCCGCTATAGGAAGATTGCTGTTGTCCTTCAATAACCGGATTACGTCAAGGTAAGCCAAAGCCGGCTTGACCATCAGGAAATCCGCACCTTCCTCCGTATCAAGATCCGCCTCAATCAAGGCTTCATAGTAATTAGCCGGATCCATCTGATATGTTTTTTTATCTCCCATCTTGGGTGCTGAGTCAAGCGCGTCCCTAAAAGGTCCGTAAAAAGCAGATGCATACTTGGCTGTATAGGACATGATGGACACATCTGTATAACCATTTTGATCCAAAATATCCCGGATGTAGCCTACCCTGCCATCCATCATATCAGATGGACCGAGGATGTCGGCTCCAGCCTGGGCCTGCGCCAAGGACATCTTGCCCAATATCTCCAGCGTCTCGTCGTTGAGGATCTTGCCGTCTTGTACCAAGCCGTCATGGCCGTCAGAGCTATACGGATCCATGGCCACATCTGTCATGACCACAGCTTCCGGGAATCTACTTTTGATGGCAGCTATAGCCTTTAAGTAAAAAGTCTCGGGATTGTGGCTTTCGGTGGCAAACCTGTCTTTTTTGGCATCAGGATACGCAGGAAAAACATCAAATGCCATAATACCCAGTTCCATACATTCCTCAACTTCCTTCAGCAGTAAATCAAGCGAATAGCGGTAAATCCCCGGCATGGAAGCTACTTCTGTTTTTTGTTTTTCCCCTTCGATAAGAAATACGGGAAATATAAAATCTTTAACCGAAAGCCTCGTTTCCTCCACCATGCTGCGGATGGCGGGTGACTTGCGGTTTCTTCTGGGTCTTCTTTGCATGATGAAATCGTTATGCTCCAAAGGTACAGTTATTCCAAAATAGAAAAAAACCTACCCTCCTTCAATCTTTCTGACAAAAAAAAAGCAAGCCGATTGGCCTGCTTCTATTGATGGTCTAGTATGGTGATATTTAGAAATTGACCTGAGCCTGTAAGCGTAACAAGCTTCCTTTTTGTCTGTTGACAGGATTGGCCACATTTTCAAAGGTCCTGTCTGATATGGTATACATGGCTACCAGCTCAAAGGCCTTGTTGGGCTGCCATTCCACACCCAACTCAAATTCTTTCACGCGGTGCCTGGTCGCATCAATTTCGTGTTTCTTGCCTCCGTTGTAATAATGGTATCGGGAGAAAGGAATAAAGGTATCCTGACCTTTGTTGAACTTATAGGTAGCCAACACATAGCCGCCATTGAGTGGTGCATCCACTACATTGTTGGTCGCAGGATCATATTCCGGGCCCCGGCCCCAGTTGAATTCGGCCTGGATGCCAAAAGGCTGTGGGTAAAGGACAAATGTAGGTCCATATCTATATTCTTCAAAGTCCCGCTGAAGTGCGTCACCAGTCTGGCTCCTGTTGATGGTGAATTCCCCCCTGTAACCCTGAAAGGAAGCTTCGATAAACTGGCCGTTGGGTAGCTCCCATGGATAGGTCATTCTGGCGACGATGTGACGCGAACTGTTTCTTTCCGGCTGGTTGGCCGTCTGTCCGTTGTACACACCCAATCCGAATACCCCATAATCACCGGATCCTTTCAGACCGGAAGAGACAAGGTGACTGAATCTTTTACGGATATGTGCAGGCGCATAGTAAAACATCGCGCCGATATCCCTTTCATTGGCTACGGCTGAGTTGGTTCCGTCAGCCCTGTCCAAAGGAACCCTGTTTTGACTGGACTGCATGTTTTCAAAACCGAAGGGGACTTTGGACTGTCCGATGCGCAACCTGAACTCCTGTTTTGCATCCAGACCCAGATCGAAATAAGCGTCACGGATCTGCGCCAGGTTACTGCCACCAGAAGCAAAATCAGGCTGGATGTACATGTAAACCCGCTCGTGGATCTGACCGAAGAAGATCATACGTATCCTTCGGAAAAAGAAACCACCGTCTCCACCCCAGGATCTGTCACATTGCTCGCAACGGAGGTTTGGGTTGGATTCGATCAAGCCATTGTATCTCAACTGGGCATAGCCACGGAGCTGAATGGATTCGTACCACTGTTTTTTAATGGCCTGAAGGTTTTTGGTGGCCTGTAAGGAATCTTCCTGAACGTCCCTTGCAAAGACATCAGTATTGGCCAGCAGCATAAGTGCCAGCACCATTGCGAAAGTAAATCGCATAGTATTTTGGAGTTGTTATTATGATAATTAGTACAGCGATACAAAAATGCTATGGCAATATTTCTTTATGATGATGCTGCTGTTATCAATTTGTTATCGGGAATAGCTTAATGACTTAGCAGCCATAGTCCTGCCGATAGCCATCAACAAAAAAGGCCCCTGGAATAATCCAGAAGGCCTTTTCATTGTTAAGGGAATGTTAATATCACCTAATTGTTTTCAAATAATTTCCTGATGCTGTCAAGATTTATTTCATAAAAATCCCGGATATAAAGATCACAGGGAGGCAATTCCTCTTTTGCATGGGAAGACAGCACGCCCACTACTTTCATCCCTGCGTTTTTAGCAGCAGTCACACCAGAAAAAGAGTCTTCAAAAACAACGCATTTACTCGGATCTATTCCCAGATTGGCTGCGGACTTCAGGTAAACTTCAGGATCAGGCTTATGCTTGGTCACGTCTTCACTCGCCAGGACCGATTCCATCTGCTCCAGCAGCCCCAGCTTTCCGGCGATCAGCTGCAGGTTGTCCAGGGGAGCCGACGTAGCCACACCGGTGGGTATTTTTTCGGCTTTCAGGGACTGAAAAAACTTCTCAAATCCGGAAATTGGCTCGATCCTGTCTTTGAACAGTTCCCTGAACATGCTTTCCTTCTCATATTCCAGGTCGAGCAGCTCCTGCCCTTCTATTTTCCTGCCGAAAAAATGACTCATGATATAGGAGTTGCTTTTTCCATACATATGTTGTTCAAATTCCTCCTCAGTAGGGTACATGTCGCGCCTGGCAAAAAAGTCACGAAAGGCACTGGAATGATAGGGATTGGTATGGCAGATCACGCCATCCATATCAAATATTACGGCAATAGGCATATACTTCAGGTTTGATAATGAGATAGATACTTTATGGATAGGGTTAACTCGTTCAGGAAGCCAAAAGCGGGCAGCAGGAACAGTAGCCTGCAAGCTATTGTTCAAATTCCTTTACCACCTTTTCGATGATGTCACAACATTCATGCAATTGTGACTCAGTCATTACCAGAGGCGGGGCAAAACGGATAATGTTGCCGTGAGTGGGCTTTGCCAGTAGGCCTGCATCCTTGAGAGCCACACACATGTCCCAGGCAGTGGAACTCTCCTTGGTATCGTTGACTACAAGCGCATTGAGCAGCCCTTTGCCTCTTACCAGTTTGAGTATCTTATATTGATCAACGAGTTTCTGCATGCGGCTTCGGAAAATTTCCCCAAGTTTCCGTGCATTCTGTGCAAGCTTTTCATCCCTTACCACATCCAGAGCAGCCATTGCCACACTGGCACCAAGCGGATTGCCTCCGAAAGTGGAGCCATGTGTACCGGGCTTGATGACTTCCATGACAGCATCGTCCGCAAGTACGGCAGACACCGGGTAAAAACCCCCTGTAATCGCTTTACCCAGGATCAGAATGTCAGGCTTGGTGTAGGTTGCCTGCCTTTCACAATGTCCCTCACAGCTACAATCTCCACATACTGCCAAAAGAGAACCCGTCCTGGCAATCCCGGTCTGGATCTCATCTGCTATAAACAATACATTTTTGGATCTGCAGAGCTCGGCAACATCTCTGATATAACTAGCTGCAGGCGTATAAACCCCTGCCTCTCCTTGTATAGGCTCCACCAAAAAAGCCACTACGCTATCATCTTCCAAAGCCTCTCTGAGGGCCTCCACATGATCATAAGGTATGCTGACAAAACCTGGCATGTAAGGTCCAAAGTTTTTACGGGCATTGCTGTCACTAGAAAAAGAGATAATAGTCGATGTCCTGCCATGGAAATTGTTGGCAGCTACAATGATTTTAGCTTGGGACTCAGCCACACCCTTTTTCTCATATCCCCACTTCCGGGCTATTTTCAGCGCAGTCTCTACACCTTCTGCGCCTGTATTCATCGGCAGCACTTTATCGAATCCAAAATAAGTAGTAATGTATTTTTCAAAAGGTCCCAATACATCATTATAGAAGGCTCTTGAAGTCAAGGTAAGCGTACCCGCTTGCTCTATAAGTGCATCTTTGATCCTAGGGTGACAGTGACCCTGATTCACCGCAGAGTATGCCGATAAAAAATCATAATACCTTTTGCCTTCTACATCCCATAAAAAGACACCTTCCCCTTTTGCCAAAACTACAGGTAAAGGATGGTAGTTGTGGGCTCCGTATTTTTCTTCAAGCGCTATGGCTTCTTGGCTGGTGTTGATTGTTTCCATCATAAAATCAGTATTTTTGTTGCCGCTTCCGGGCAAAGTTATTTGGGTATACAATTACAAATATAACAATAGCACTGAGCATAAAGGAATGAAGGACAAAAAGAAGGCAGCTGCTCCAATGCAAATCCAACCGGGAGATTATTACCTAAACGCCCAAGGATTGATGGTATTTACCGAACAATACCACCTTAGAAGGGGCTACTGTTGTGGCAGCGGATGTAAACATTGCCCCTTTCCTAAAAAATAATAAACTTATCCCCAAATATTTTAGAAGGTGCTTTTGTAAATTCAGGGAAAACTCCGATATTTGCAAACTCAATTTTAAGAAACGTCAATACTATTACGATCATATATCATGGCAAAAGTTTGTGACATCACCGGTAAAAGACCTCGCGTAGGTAACAATGTATCGCATGCGAACAACAAGACCAAGCGTAAGTTCTACCCAAACCTGCACAAGAAAAGCTTCTATGTGCCTGAGGAAGATGCTTGGATCACATTGAAAGTGTGTACTAAAGCCTTGAGAACCATCAACAAAAACGGAATCTCTTCTGTGTTGAAAGAAGCTCAGGCAAAAGGTTTCATTGTAATCAGATAATTAGGTTTACCCATTAAATATTCAGAGCGATGGCTAAGAAAGGCAACAGAGTTCAAGTGATCATGGAATGTACAGAGCACAAAGCTTCAGGTCTTCCAGGCACATCAAGGTATATCACTACCAAAAACCGTAAAAACACCACTGCAAGATTGGAGTTGAAAAAATACAACCCAATCATGAAGAAAATGACGGTTCACAAAGAAATTAAATAACAGCACGTGTTGTCACAAACAGCATGATAAACTTATAAGGACATGGCAAAGAAAGTAGTAGCAACCCTGAAAAAAGAAGGTGGTGTAACTTACGCCAAAGTAATCAGAGCAATCAAATCTGACAAAACAGGCGCTTACACCTTCAAGGAAGAAATGGTTCCAACCTCTATGGTTCAGGATACATTGAAAAAATAATCCTTATGCATCAAATGCATTGAATGTCCCTTCAGGAAAATCCTCCGGAAGGGACATTTTTATTATATTCGGGTTCTAAATTGTACATATATGGGAATTTTCGGTTTTTTTTCGAAGGAGAAAAAAGAAACCCTTGATCAAGGGCTTCAAAAATCCAGCGAAAACATTTTTTCAAAACTCAGCAAGGCCGTAATTGGCAAATCTAAAGTCGATGAAGACGTCCTGGATGAACTTGAGGAAATCCTCATCACTTCAGATGTAGGGGTAGACACCACAATTAAGATCATCAGGAGAATTGAAGAGCGGGTGGCTAAAGACAAATATGTCAACACCGCCGAACTTGATGTATTATTGCGGGAGGAGATAGCTGCCTTACTCGAAGAGAATAAAAGCGCTGACCTATCAGACTTTGATTTACCCACTGACAAAAAGCCTTATGTGATCATGATTGTAGGTGTCAATGGTGTCGGGAAGACTACCACTATTGGCAAATTGGCCCACCAATTTAAACAAGCGGGCAAATCTGTGGTGCTAGGCGCTGCTGACACTTTTAGAGCAGCCGCGGTAGATCAACTTATCCTCTGGGGCAAAAGAGTAGATGTCCCTGTCATCTCCCATGGCATGAATACGGATCCTGCATCTGTAGCTTTTGACACAGTCAAAAAAGCTGTGGAAATGAACGCTGACGTAGTCATCGTAGATACAGCCGGAAGGTTGCATACCAAAGTGAACCTGATGAACGAACTGACTAAAATCAAAAAGGTCATGCAGAAGTTCATCGCCGACGCACCTCACGAAATCCTCCTCGTACTGGACGGCTCAACAGGGCAAAATGCCTTTATCCAAGCCAAAGAGTTTACAAAAGCCACAGACATCACTGCACTTGCCATCACCAAGCTAGACGGAACTGCCAAAGGTGGCGTAGTCATCGGCATTTCTGATCAGTTTAAAATCCCTGTCAAATACATTGGAGTGGGTGAAAAGATGACCGACCTTCAGGTGTTCAACAGAAAGGAGTTTGTGGATTCCCTCTTCAAGAAAAAATAAGGTCTGCTTTAATCCACATGACAGGTTCTTTTGAATTATCTGGTTGGGAGACGGAAGACTGAAGACGGGTTTCACAGAAGCACGTAGGATATCTTGATATTTCTGAAGCGTTCCGGCAAAACCGGATATACATAAAACATAAGCTTACCCGGCTGTCCTGTTCAATATGGACAGCCGGTTTTTTACAGGTCTGCACAAGCTACTATTTATCCAATCCAATCCTCACATAGGCTACCTCATCATCAGAGATTTGATTTGCCAACTTCAAATGGAGGCCATCAGGCGTGATGAATCCTGTTGAAGCGAATTGATCAGAGCGAAAAAAAAGCTCTTTTTTCCTATTGAAGTCATGATCCAATACCACAAAACTCTGTTCAAGATATGGGGCTCCACTTTCTGTGCCTTGAGCCCTTATCACTACAGCCCTAAGAAGAGATGCTGACATGGGATCATACAGCAAAGATTTGTACCTCGAAGTTTTGGTACTCGGCCGAAACACCACCCATTCTCCCTGCTGCTCGGTTGTGCCAGGTTCAAATGCCAGGGGCTTGCTGCTTCCGGCAAAAACCCAACGGACACCACCAGCTGTATCCATGACCAGCAAGGAGTCGCTAGCCGGAAAGCTCACCACATGGGTATTCATTTGCGGTACAAAAATGCCCGAATACACCCCTAGTTCGGGATCATCCAGAAACCGGGAATAGATTTTTGGATATGTAAATGAGAGCGCTTTCGTCTGTCTTTTGCCAAAGTCAAACTTCCAGATCCAATCAGTATATTCCATATTTGGCTGTTTGAGGACAAAAGGAACATCAGCCACTGTCAGGGTCCTGGCTTGCCTATCCCAGTGCATGGCATTGCCATTCATGGTGGAAAAATTCGGCCCCAGCCTTTTCGTCTCGTCTACTTTTGGATAATCCATTCTATCCAATATTTTGCCTTCAAGATCTGCCCATATGACCTGGTGTCTATCAGAAAGCAAAAATAATCCATCCTCATTGATCAGATATCCGGAAATCCAGCTCCCTAAACCATCAGGCCCTTCCTTTTCATATTGCAGGACATGCCTCAGCCTGCCTGAAGGGTAGTCGTAAGTCAGGAGCCTGAAATCTTCAAAAGCCATAAGTACCGGTCCAGTCGGAAGCTCTATGTAATGCAATACCGTCGGCAACGACTTGGTTTTATCATCTTTATGAAAGTAAAGCGTATCTGTAACCAGGTCTTTCAGCTGGACCACTTCAAATTCATGTTGATCCCCTGAGCGATTGCAGGAAAAGCAGAGGATCATGGGAATTAAAATGTATAGGGCTTTTACTTTTATCATGGGTTCTTAAAGAAACTAAAAAAACCCAATGCAAACATGCATTGGGTCTAAAATCAACTCAAACCGTTTTCTCTCATGTAATTCCGCTTTGTTACCAGAAGGATTAATACGCTTCAGAAATATTTATGAAAGTTGAAACCTGGAATCCTTCGGTCTTCCGAACAGATAATCAAAGAAAATTTGCATTGTCGTGCAACTGCGGACAATCCTACTTTCTATTTATCTTCTTCAAGAAAAGGATAGCGGTAATCCACAGGAGGAGCGAAAGTTTCCTTTATTGTTCTCGGAGAAACCCATCTGAGCAAATTGATCATAGAACCTGCTTTATCATTGGTTCCGGATGCCCTTGCTCCTCCAAATGGCTGCTGACCAACTACGGCACCTGTAGGCTTGTCGTTGATGTAGAAGTTCCCTGCGGCATTCTTCAGCTTTTGGGTAGCCAATTCAATGGCATATCTGTCTTTAGAAAACACAGCTCCAGTAAGGGCATATGGAGAAGTCTGATCCACCAACTCCAGTGCTTCCTCAAAATGCTCCTGGTGATAAACATAAATGGTAAGCACAGGACCAAAAATCTCCTCGCACATGGTGGTATAGGATGGATCTTGGGTCACAAGGACAGTAGGTTCTATAAAATATCCTTTGCTCTTGTCATAGTTGCCTCCGGCAATGACCTCTACACCATCAGCATCTTTTGCAGCATCAATGTATTTGGAGATTTTATCAAAGGATTTTTCATCTATGACTGCATTGATGAAGTTGGTAAAATCCTCAGTAGGTCCCATTTTCATGGATGCCAAATCTTCCAGAAGATACTTTTTGACATCTTCCCACAAATTGGAAGGAATATAAGCTCTGGATGCAGCAGAGCATTTTTGACCTTGAAATTCAAATGCCCCTCTGGCTAAACCGACTGCAACAGCCTTAGCATCTGCAGATTTATGGGCAATGACAAAATCCTTACCGCCAGTCTCTCCAACGATTCTTGGATAGGATTTGTATTTGTAGATATTGTCTCCAATAGTCTTCCAGATGTGCTGAAACACTCCTGTAGATCCAGTAAAGTGGATCCCTGCAAAGTCCGGATGGATAAAGATAATCTCACCTGCAGTTGGACCATCTACGTAGATTAAATTGATCACCCCATCAGGTACTCCGGCTTCCTTAAACACCTGCATCAGAACATCCGCAGAATAGATCTGTGTATATGCAGGCTTCCACACGACAGTATTGCCCATCATGGCAGGAGCAGCGGGTAGGTTGCCAGCAATTGCGGTGAAATTGAATGGTGTCAGTGCAAATACAAAACCTTCAAGTGGCCTTTGTTCCAACCTATTCCAAACACCTGGGCCTGAAACGGGAGGTTGCTGCGCATAGATTTCAGTCATATATTGCACATTGAAGCGGAGGAAATCTATGAATTCGCAAGCGGCATCTATTTCAGCTTGATAGGCATTTTTGGATTGCCCGAGCATGGTAGCTGCATTGATTTTGGCTCTGTATGGACCAGCGATAAGTTCAGCTGCTCTGAGGAATATGGCTGCCCGCTGTTCCCACTGCATATTTTCCCATGCCGCCTTGGCACCTAAAGCAGCATTGATAGCCTGCTCTACATGGGCAGCATCACCTTCATGAAAGTGCCCCAAAATGTGCTGATGATCATGCGGAGGGGATATTTTTTTGGTATTTCCAGTACGGACTTCCTCGCTGCCGATATACATGGGAATGTCCTTTACCTGACCACGGAATTCACGAATAGTTTTTTGTAATTCCGCACGCTCCGGCGAGCCTGCGGCATAGCTTTTTACCGGTTCATTGACGGGTACCGGAACATTGAAAAATCCTTTAAGCATATTTTTTGAGTTTATATCTTATTGATGAGACTTGGCAAATATACGGATACTGTATAGATTCTTTGGTATCAGCTGGCACAAATAGCCGATTACAAGATAGCCTCAAGTTCCTTCAGATGCCTGATGGTAAATGTTGGCGTAATGTCCATTCCCTTCTGGTGTGGGTCAAAATACACCTGGTCAATATTGGCGCGAACGGCTCCGAGGATATCAGAGGAAGGATTATCCCCTATCATGATGCAGTCCTGACTTCCTACTTTCAGCTGATCCAAAGCGTATTGAAATATTCGGGGATCTGGCTTTTTATGCCCGGTGGTCTCAGATGTTACGATCAGATCAAAATATGGAGATAGCCCTGAAGCATGCATCTTCTTTGCCTGGCTTTCATTGAAACCATTGGTGATGATGTGGAGCCGATAATCTGACTTGAGATATTCGAGTATCTCTTTACAATACGGAAGGAGGTGTGGCTTAGAACTCGTCCTATGCATAAAGTCTTCCTCAAGAGCTTTTGGCACCAGATGCTTATCAATCCCTGCACTTTCAAAAATCAACTTGAACCTTGTCTCTCTCAAGCCGAGCTTGTCAATTTGACCAATGTCATACATTGCCCAAAGTTTGAAATTCACTTCATAAAAAGCCCGGATAAAAGCCTCTTCATCGGCGATGCCCAAAGCGGCAAGTTGGTAGATGTCAAACAATTCTGCTAGTGACTCTTTGACATTGGTATCATAGTCCCACAAGGTGTGGTCAAGATCAAAAAAAAGATGGGTGTACTTTTTCAAGGATTATTTTCTGTAAGGGTTATTCTGAATTTTGTTAATAGCCAACTCCCGATTGGAGTATAGAATCTGATAAACCTCCTGGTCCCTGATAAGGTTGGCGTCTTTTTGAATAAACTTGAAAACCTGTTGGATAATTTCCTGGGCTTCTTCCAAATTATAATAAAAAATCCACTGATCTACCCTCCTGCTTCCTACGAGACCTGCGTTTTTGAGGTAGGCCAGATGTCGGCTTGTCTTGGTCTGGGTATAATCAAGGATATGTTCAAGATCTGAAATAGAAAGTTCCTTGTTGTGGAGCAATAGGTTGATAATTCTTACCCTAGGCTCCTCTGACAAGGCCTTAAAAATCCTCATTCCATAACTTAAACTGATATTTTTAAGTCTCATTAGTAATTTTTAACGAAGAAATATGAACTGAAATTAAACAAATGAAGCGCAAATAGGCTAATATTATATCCAAATTATAGTGGAAAGCCAACTAACCCATGTAGGTTTTCCGTACAACTTAATAAAAAAGCTTTGAAGAAAAGAATACCCATAATAACCCTATTTGCTTTTTTCTGTCTGTTTTTCATGAGTCTTCATACCACAGAAGCACAAGTTCAAAGGGAGAGGAAAGTAATACAGCTTTCAGGCATCATCCTGAATGCAGACAGTACTGATGCAGTACCAGGAGTCAATGTGTATGTTCCCCAAAAAGGTCGAGGAACAAGTACTGGAAGATACGGGTATTTTTCTTTGCCTGTTTTAGAGGGAGACAGTGTTGTATTTAGTTTTATAGGATTACAAAAACAGACTTTCAAAGTGCCTGATTTGGTTCCAGAAGATAAAATCAGCTTAATCCTTACCATGCAGACTGATGAAATTGCCTTGGCAGAAATCGAAGTCATGCCTTATCCTTCAGAAGAGGAATTTAAACGTGCAGTTCTTGCTATGAATTATGAAGCTCCAATGGCTGTAGATAGCAGGGGGAATATGAGTCCAGAAACTTTGTTGAGGTGGGCAGAAAGCATGCCTGCATCCGGGAATGAGAATATGCGTTATTTCAGACAAGGACAACTGATGCAGATCCAAGACCGATATGGGCCAAGACCTTTCACGCTTCTTGACCCTTTTGCCTGGTCTAAATTTATCCAGTCAATCAAAAGAGGTGAGTTGAAAAAAAGAGATTAATCAATCTATAAAATACAAGAGGTGGATCTAAAAAGTCCACCTCTTGTATTTTATACCCATTTCAGGGAAGTTGTTTTATTTCTTTCGCTTGGCTTCAGGAGTATCTGACAGCAATTTTTGAAGTATTCCTGTTTCCTTCATTGTCTTTTCGATATCAGCAACCGTCTTTGGCACTCCAGCGCTTAAGTTGGCATTTCCTGAGGGAGTAATTAAAATATTATCTTCTATCCTAATGCCGATTCCCCACCATTTGGAATCGGTATTGCTACCTTTGGGAATATAAATCCCTGGTTCTACGGTAAGCACCATTCCTGGCTCCATTTTCCCATAAGCTCCACGGTCATGTACGTCCAATCCAAGGTGATGTCCTATACCATGTGGGAAAAAAGGATGCCTTTCGCCACTTTTGATGATTCCCAAAGCGACTAAGCCATCATCTATTACTTTTCGCGCAGCACGGTCCACCTCCTGAAAATCACGTCCGGGCTGACAGGCCTTAATTCCTGCTTCTAAGGCATTGAGGACAAGCTCATAGATCGCCTTTTCCTCAGGAGAAAAGACACCCTTGACAGGAACAGTTCGGGTGATATCTCCAGAGTACCCTCTGTATTCAGCACCTACATCCATGAGTACCACTCCTTCTTGTAGGTCAGTTACGCTATTGTCCACATAATGTAGGATACAGCTATTGTTACCGGCTCCGATAATAGAACCATAGCCGGTATATTCAGCACCTAGCGCCTTTTGTACAAATTCATGGACCCCTTGAATTGCCCGTTCGGAAGTTCCAGGTTGGATGGATTTAAATGCCTCAATGTGGCCTTTGCCAGAGATATCTATCGCTTTGGACAGGAGATTGATTTCTTCTGGCTGCTTGATTACTCTGAGCTTTGACATCATTTGGTTTAAAGCTGCATCTCCCAACTTCAGCGGTGTAGCGTGGGCTTCTTTTAGCTTGGCAATCATCCCTTTAAGCTGATTGTTATAGCTACCAGATTCGATGTCACCATAGTCGAAGGTCAGCACTTGACTGAATTTCTTTAAGTCAAGTCCACTTTGATTTAAGAATTCTGTCTGTACAAAGACATGTGAAAAACCAAGTTTTGATTTTACGGCATCCACCCCCATTCTTTCACCATCCCATTGTTCGCGCTTGGGATCTTTTGGTTGAACGTAAAGTATCTCATCTACCTGTTGCCCATTGATGGACACAGGAGCTTTGAAAACAATAAGAGCGGCATTAGGTTCCCGGAAACCGGTAAGGTAGTAGAAGTCAGAATTGGGTCTGAACGTAAAATCTGTGTCATTGGACCTGATTTTTAAGGGATTGGTAAAAAGTACAGCGACACTGTTGTCAGGCATCAACTTCCTAAGCGCTTCCCTTCTCTCTTTGTGGAAGGCAGGGGTGAGCCCATCTTCGAAATAAGATTGTGCAAAAACAGATGACTGCAGGAAACAGCACATCAGAAAGAGCAAGTGTATAATTTTAGATTTCAGCATAACAAGACATTTTTTAAAAAGGGAAATATACAGGCTTGAGGGAAATATTGTTTTGCCAACTATATAATATTATTAGCTTCACGGATTTGGGATTAGGTGTTTTAACAAAAAATGGACTTACTGCTTAGCGCTATTCTCTATATTTGTCCATCACACAAAAAGTAAATAATGAAACAACTCTTGATTTTCATTCTCCTGATTGGCTTGAATCCTTTGGCTTTTGGACAAAATACAGAAACGTCCCAATCCCCAAAACCAAAAATAGTGGTGGGAATAGTGGTAGATCAAATGCGGCAGGAATACTTTTATAAATATGCTGACAGGTATACTGAAGGCGGCTTCAAGCGTCTGATGCGGGACGGATTTATGATGAAGAATGCGCACTACAATTATATCCCAACATATACAGGACCTGGTCATGCTTCAGTATATACCGGAACAACTCCAGCTGTGCATGGCATTATAGCCAATGACTGGTATGTCAGGAGTCTCGGCAAGACAATCTATTGCGCCTCTGACAGTACCGTCAAAGCAGTAGGAGGAACAGAACAAAACGGGAAGATTTCTCCTAGAAACATGTTTTCAACCACGATTTCTGACGAAATAAGATTTGCTTCAAACAAAAGGGCAAAAGCAGTGGGTATCGCGATTAAAGATCGGGGAGCCGCGTTGCCTGCAGGACACCTAGGTGATGCCTATTGGTTTGATGGCAATACCGGTGAATTCATGACTTCTACTTATTACCATGAACAGCTTCCGGACTGGGTTAAAAACTTCAATAAAAAAGGACTTCCTAAAAAATATCTGAATCAGAAATGGGAGACCTTGTTTCCAATAGATACATACAAACAAAGCATAGCTGACGACAACGAATTTGAAGGACCGTTTATCGGATTAGAAACCACTTCCCTACCTTATGACCTGAAAAAACTGAAGGAAGACAACGGCGGCTATGGACTTTTGGCAACAACCCCTTTTGGCAATACCCTAACTTTTGGGATGGCCTATGCAGCAATTGAGGGAGAGCAATTGGGAAAAAGAGGAGAAACCGACCTTTTGGCCATCAGCTTTTCATCCCCTGATTACATCGGGCACAGATTTGGCCCAACCTCAGTAGAAGTTGAAGACAACTACCTCAGACTGGACCGCGAATTGGAAAAGTTTTTGGATTTTCTAGACCAAACTTATGGCAAAAATGAATACCTCGTATTCCTGACTGCTGACCATGCCGTGGCTGACATTGTAGATTACATGAAAAGTGAAAATGTACCTGCAGGTAATTTCAATACCAGGTTTATCTTAACCCAACTGCGTGGATATTGTTCGTTGAACTATGGTGAAGGAAATTGGATCCTGAATTTTTCAAACGAGCAGGTATTTATCAACCATGAGCTGGCAAAAGAAAAAGATCTCGCTGTAGAAAAGATTCAGCGTGAGTTGGCAGAATTCCTATTGCGGTTTGATGGAATCAAAGAAGTATATACCGCCACGGATATGCGCCGTAACGAATATACCACCGGCAGAAAAAACTTGTTGCAAATGGGGTACAACCACAAGGCCTCGGGAGACCTTCTGTTGATATTAGAGCCAGCTTGGTTGAGCAGCTCATGGAAAGGCACTACACATGGTACAGGCTATACCTATGACACACACGTACCGGTTATTTTTATGGGATGGAATGTCAAATCAGGCCAAAGCTCCAGACCTGTAAATATTACAGACATTGCACCTACCCTGTCTATGTTGCTGAACATCCGATTGCCAAACGGAAGTACCGGCCAGCCCATTCTGGAGATTACGGATAAAATGGAATAACTCGGTCCTAAAAACTTACCTTCGTAACAATAAAATGGCTGCTCTTTATCAGAAGCAGCCATTTTTTTTTGCTTATTAATCAAATGTGAATTAAATGGTCCATGACATGGGATAGTGCTCATCTACAAAGCCCAAGCCTTCTGTTGTCACAAAAAGAGGCTTAAAAGTATCCAACATGACTGCAATTTCCTCTGTGGCTTTGGCACCGATGGATTTTTCCACAGTACCAGGATGTGGCCCATGCGGGAGCCCTCCGGTATGAATGGTAAATGATCCTCGGTCTATTCCTTTACGGCTCATAAATTCACCCTCAGCGTAATACAAAACCTCATCAGAATCAATATTGCTGTGGTTGTAAGGTGCCGGAATAGCCAATGGATGATAGTCAAATAGCCTTGGAACAAAAGAGCAAATCACAAATCCACCCGCTTGAAAAGTTTGGTGCACAGGGGGCGGCTGATGTATTCTACCTGTGATTGGTTCAAAATCATGAATGGATAAAGCATATGGATACAGATATCCATCCCATCCAACAATATCCAAGGGGCTATGGGGATATGTATAGGGGTAAAGCACCCCACCCTTTTTGATGTGCACCAGATAATCTCCAGCTGCATCTTCAATATGCAATTCTCCGGGGGGCCTGATATCCCTTTCACTATAGGGTGAATGCTCCAACAGTTGACCTACTTCATTTCTGTACCTCCTGACAGTTTCAATTGGACTTTTGGACTCGATTACCAACAGTCTGAGGGGACCCGCTTCTTCCCATTCAAACCTATATATTGTGGTTCTAGGGATGACGATATAGTCACCCTTCCTTACTTCAAGTTTTCCAAATTGGGAATAGAGGATACCGTTACCATCGTGTACAAAAATCAGTTCATCACCGTCAGCATTTTTAAAGTAATAATCCATCTTGCGGTTTCCAGGGCTACAAATCCCCATCATCACATCATTGTTCATCATGAGGATTTTACGGGCTTTCAAATAATCTTCGCCAGTGGTATCAACACCTGATGTTTTGAGATGAGTTTGTTTAAGGCCATATCCTTCTGCGATTTTCCAATCAAAAGGAATGGATTCTCCTATTGATTTGATGCTGTTGGGATTGAAGATGTGGTAAAGATTAGAATAGATACCTGAAAAACCACGGGAACTGACAAGCTCCTCCTTATACAAGCTTCCGTCAGGTTGTCTAAATTGCGTATGTCGTTTTGGTGGAATTGATCCAAGTCTGTGATAGTAGGCCATTTCTATTGGGTTTATGTCTGTAGTCCAAATGTACAAAAATCCCAGTAAAGGAATGATTCAAACTGAATGTACATTGTATCAGAAAAGGTCATAAAAAAAGCGGCTTAGCCGCTCCTTATTATAAATCTTTATCATCATCGAAAAGGAATTTATTCAATTCATCTCTTGCAGCACCAGTTTTCTTTTGAAGCTGCCCTAGAAGCTGATCTTCTTTACCTTCTACGTAAATCAAATCATCATCAGTAAGTTGTCCATATTTTTCTTTTAACTTACCTTTCATTTCATTCCAAGTACCACGAAGTTTTAGATTAGTTGCCATAATTGTTATAGATTAAATTAAACATATAATTAGAAACAACTAATCAAATAATGTTCCATTGCATTAAAATACATTTTATTCATATGAATTTTATAATATTCACTCTTATTCTTATAAGCAACATTAAGCCACAAGTGCAACCTGCTCTTATTTGGGCTGACGAGTTTGACTATTCAGGACATCCGGATCCCAAAAATTGGGTTTATGATGTAGGTGACGGCGGCTGGGGTAATAATGAATTGCAATTTTATACAGCCAATACTTTGGACAATGCAAGAGTGCTTAATGGGAGGCTTGTCATTGAGGCACATCAGGACAGCTCATATCCAAAAGGGTTCACATCTGCTAGGCTTTTAACAAGAGGCAAAGCTTCTTGGAAATATGGGTATATTGAAGTAAGAGCCAAATTACCAAAAGGAATTGGTACTTGGCCGGCCATTTGGATGCTTCCCGAGGAGAACAAATATGGTGGATGGCCCAAAAGTGGTGAAATCGATATTATGGAACATGTTGGTTATGTACAAGGAGAAATTCATGGAACGGTACATACAGAATCATTCAACCACACCAAAGGCACTCAAAAAGGTGCCCAAATCCAAGTTGATGATTGTTCCGAAGAATTCCACATTTATGCGATCAACTGGACTAGGGATAAAATTGACTTTTACCTAGACGGAGAAAAATACCATACATTCGAGAATACCCATAAAGGTTCGGAAGACTGGCCTTTCGATCATCCATTCCACCTTATTGTCAATATCGCTGTTGGTGGGAATTGGGGAGGAGCCAAAGGTGTCGCGAATGATATATGGCCTCAAAGGATGGAAATTGATTATGTGAGAGTATACAATGCCAATCCACATCAATAAGTTAAGTATTTTTGATCCAAGTTTTATTAAACTATACATGATATTTGAAAAAAGGGAAAAAATATAATTCACAAAAAGAATATTTT
>DAIPZN010000082.1:0-20770 GCA_036782195.1 Cyclobacteriaceae bacterium
ATCCTCTACAGTTCAATTCAGGTACAGGCATTGTTTAATGAAAAAACGGATTTTTTCTTCAGCACTCACCACTCCCGTTACTTCGAGATTGCAGGAAAACTGTTTAATACATTTGTTGTTTCTTTTGAACCTAGGATCAGTCTTATAGCTGGTTCTTCCAACTTTTATTTGATGGGAGGCTATATGGTAAGTGACGCTGACCTCCTTCAGCTTGAAAAGCTGCAGTTACTCGCTACAGAAGGACTTTTGCCTCTTACATTCAGCGCGGGCAACTTTGAGATAGAACTTCAGGCAAAATATGTTGCCCCCATCAACATCCCTGCTTTTGATGATTCGAGAAGAAGGGTGATCTTGGGTGCGCAGCTATTATACGCCATACCAATCAAACGTAAATAATCCTTTTATGAGGGTACTTTTAGTTGAAGATCAAAAGCATATCGCAGAAGAAATAAAGGTTTTTCTCGAAAAGGAAAGCTACATCTGTGATTGGGCCGCAGATTTTGAAACTGCTTCTGAATACATAGCTGTAAATTCCTATGACTTTGTCCTACTTGATTTGGGTCTACCTGATGGAGATGGACTTGAATTAATTGATGAAGTAAAGGAATACCAGAAAGATGCTTCTATCATCATCCTAACCGCCAGAGCTGAAGTAGATGACCGTGTTAATGGGCTGCAGCTAGGCGCAGATGATTATATCCCCAAACCTTTTTCGCTCTTAGAGCTAAAGGCACGGATGCACGCTATTTTAAGGAGAAAATCCGGCTGGCAAAAGGATATGCTTAAAATCGGAAATTTTGGTTTTGACTTGCAGAACAAAACCGCTTCTTTCGGCAATAAGCAAATTGAGCTTACGCAAAAAGAACTGAAACTCCTGTTCTTTTTGCTCATCAACAAAAACCGCATCATCAATAGGTTCCAACTTTCTGAACACCTTTGGGGGGATCATTTGGATGATCATTATCAATCTAATTATATTGATGTACATGTCAGTAATCTCCGTAAAAAACTAGGGAACTTTGCACAGGTGGACTGGTTGGAAACAGTCAGGGGACTGGGATATAGAATCAAAATTTAAGCAATGCGTCTAGCAACCAAATTCCTGCTCTTCAATATTCTGGTCAAAGGTTCACTCCTATTGGTTTTTTTGATGCTTGCTCCTTCAATGTTGAGCTATTTTGCTTTAAAAAATACTGACCAAGAGCTTTTAGACAAAAAGGATCAAGTCCTTTCCTTGATCGAAACAGAAGGTATCGGCAACTTCATCTCTCAAGATGAACCAGAAATGGGTTTTGGAAGCTATAATATCTTGAAGGAAGAATATGTCTTGTTAGAATTGCGGTATTCCGAGTTAACTGAAGACACCATATTTGTTGAAGACAGAATCCTCGACAATCAAATTGTCACCTATAGAGTGCTCTCGCACACGTTTGACATAGATGATGAGCGCTATTTGTTAGAAATCGGCAGAAGTATACAGACAATTGCATCAATTAAAACCATTGTATACAAAATCCTTTTGGTGACACTGGTCATTTATCTTTTCGGTTCATTTATTCTAGATACTTTCTTTACCCAAAAAATTCTAGAGCCTTTTCAGAAAATTATCCAATCTAAAATTTCAAAAATTAAAGCTCCTCAACATTTTCCTCACGATCCTGTTAAGACTACCACTGAAGAATTTTTATTGCTCGATCAAGCCATCAGCAGCATGATGAATAGAATCCAAAAGGCTTTTATACAAGAAAGGGAATTTATTTCTTATGCTTCACACGAGCTTAAAACCCCGATCACTGTCCTACAGGGAAAGGTAGAAACACTCTTTGCAGATGAAAGATTTGCTCCCGAGCAAATGGAAAAATTGCTGGATATGCAGGAGACCATTGAGCGGATGAAGCAAACAGTGAAGGCTTTACTCTTAATCTCCAAAGTGAACAATGCCCAGTTTATTAAAACTGACGAAATCAAAATCCATGAGCTAATCCATGAACTGGAAGAGGATTGGAGATCTTTTGCTGAAGACAAGCAGATCAAGCTGCTAGTAGACTCCTCAAACACCTTCTCCTTGAAAAATACCAATGCCTCCCTTTTTCGCATGATGATCCAAAATGCATTGGTCAACGCAATTAAATATACCCCTGAAGGAGGGACTGTTTCCATCACTTCTGCTTCAAATCCACAAGAAAATCAGCTGATCATCCGCGATACAGGAACAGGCATATCCCAAGATGTACTTCGACAGGTAAAAGAAGGAAGGGTATTTCTGAAACATGCAGGAAAAGACAGTTCGGGTTTCGGGATGCAGATCATGTATACAATTGCTTTTTATCTGGATGTCCAAATAGAAATAAATTCAGCCTCCTCAGGTACTCAAATTATTTTTACGTCTATAAAATAATTTTGTCACAGTTTTTGCCAAAGGCCAATATCATAATTTCGTCTTAGACTTGAAGCGCATATTTTTTCGAATTGTCTGAGAGGACCATGGTAATAAGCCTGAGCAAAGAAAAAGTATGCTGATAGCTTTCTATCTACTGTTACCACGAACAGGTATTGTATACTTGTTATAGAAAAATATCGGATAGTTGAATAGGGAATTTCTCCTCAAAATAATTCCCTTTGCAGGCTCTGGAAATTCGGGCTATCTTGATGGCCTTAATTCCTACTGCATATCTATGAAAAAACTTTACGCTTTGGCTTTACTGCTGCTAATGGCAGGTGCGGCAATAGCCCAAAAAAGCCCGGAAGAATTCCTGGGTTACAAACTCGGCGAGCGCTTCACTCCTCACCATAAAGTAGTAGCTTATTTTGAACATCTTGCTGCTACATTGCCCAATGTCAAATTGGTGCACTATGGTGAAACATATGAGCACAGACCACTATTTGTGGCTATAGTATCTGCTCAGGCCAATATGGACAACCTGGAGAATATCCGTACAGACAACCTCAAAAGAACCGGTCTTCTTTCAGGATCCCCATCCACTCAGGTAGCCCTGAACTGGATGCAATACAATGTTCATGGTAATGAAGCTGTAGCCACTGAAGCAGCAATGATGACTTTCTGGCAAGTGGCAGATCCAAAAAATTCAGCATCCAAAAAATGGTTGGAAAACCAAGTGTTGATCATGGATCCTTGTGCCAACCCTGATGGAAAAGACCGCTATACCATATGGTACAATCAAAAACAGAACAAGAGGCTTCAGCCAGATCCACAATCAGTGGAGCACTTTGAGCCATGGCCGGGAGGTAGACCTAATCACTACCTTATGGATCTTAACAGGGATTGGGCATGGCAGACGCAAAAAGAAACTGAGCAAAGACTGAAACTGTACCACGAATGGATGCCACATCTTTTTGTGGATTTTCACGAACAAGGCATCAATGACCCATTCTATTTTGCTCCAGCTGCCCAGCCACTTCATGAGCAACTGAGTCCGTTCCAACATGAATTTCAGCAAATCTACGGGAAAAACACAGCGGGCAAATTTGACGAAAACGGATGGTTCTACTTTACCAAAGAACGCTTCGACCTGCTCTATCCTGCTTATGGAGACACGTATCCAATGTACAATGGGGCCATTGGTATGACCATAGAGAAAGGAGGTTCAGGCCGTGCCGGATTGGGAATGCTCAATGCACTTGGTGACACCGTCACCCTCACCGAAAGAATCATGCATACCCATACTGCCGGCATATCTGCTGTAGAGGTCACAGCGCAACAAGCTCCTAGACTTACTACTGAATTTGCCAACTATTTCAAATCCAACAGCAGCAACCCAAGAGCCAAATATAAAAGTTTTGTCATCAAAGGAGATCAGCATCCGGATCGTGTGAAGGCTTTATTGAAGCTTCTGGACAAAAACCATATCCAATATGGATTTGCGAAAAATGCCTCAGGAATAAAAGGCTTGGACTATGGCAGTGGTAAAGCCACTACATTCGCAACATCAGATAAAGACATCATTGTCAATGCCTATCAGCCCAAGTCTGTATTGACGCAGATCTTGTTTGAACCGCAGGCTACCTTGCAGGACAGCATTACCTATGACATCACGAGCTGGGCCTTGCCCTATGCATATGGTGTGCAAGCATACGCCGTTGAAGGTAGATTAGACCATGGCAGCAAATATGAAAAGCCATTGTTTACTGCCAATAAAGTAGAAGGAAAGCCATTGGCTTACCTTGTTCCATGGTCTGCCACCCAGCATGCCAAATACCTTGCCGCACTGTTGAACGCAGGCATCAGACCAAGATTTGCAGAATATGGTTTTGAAATTGGCGGAAAATCCTTCCCAGCCGGAACCCTAATCATCCACAGAAATGGCAATCAGTATGTGGCTGATTTTGATAACAAGGTAATTGACCTCGCAAACAAGATGGAGATTCAACTGACAGCCTCCAACTCTGCTTATGTGGACAAAGGAAAGGATTTCGGATCTTCTGATGTAAGGCCTATTGTTGCACCAAAAGTTGCATTGATTGGTGGCGCAGGCATTTCTTCTTTGAATTTTGGCGAGTTATGGTATTTCTTCGAGCAGGAACTCGATTACCCACTCAGCATTTTGGAGGCCGAAAATGTGGGCCGCTTGGACTTGGCAAAATATGACGTGATCCTGCTTCCTTCTACTTGGGGCAGTAGCCTCTCAGATCAGGCATTCAAAAAACTGATGGACTGGGTGAAGGCAGGCGGTAAGCTGATCGCTATTGAGAATTCTGTCAGTCTATTCGCAGATAAAGACGGGTTCAGCTTAAGCAAATATGATACTGACGAAGAGAAAAAAGCGGCAGAAAAAACAGATAAAGAAATCCTAAGCCAAGAAAGACTGGGACCTTATCAGGAAAGGGAAAGAATGGGCATTTCCACCACAGCGGCAGGTGCGGTTTATCAAGTCAAACTGGACACCACCCACCCTTTAGCTTTTGGAATGGGATCACATTTCTATACACTCAAAAACAACGGAAGCCGCTTTGCCTATCTTAACAATGGGGTGAATACCGGAATTATTCCCGGTTTAGATGCATATAGATTCGGATATATAGGCAATAAAATAAAACCAAAAATGGCTAAGTCTTTGGTATTCGGTGTTGAACCCCAAGGACGTGGCCAGGTGATTTACATGGTGGACAACCCAATGTTCAGGTCATTCTGGGAATCCGGAAAACTGATGGTCGCCAATGCCGTGTTTTTGGTAGGGCAATAAATTGATTTCTTCACCATTCCTCAAAACCAGTTTCCTATCGGGAAGCTGGTTTTTTTATTCCAAGCGACCTCCACAACGGGTGGTTCACGCAATGACCGCAAAGGATGCAATGCTAAAAGATTAAAACGTCGAACCAGTTGTAATTAGCCGCTGCGCATGTTGCGTTAATCAAAGGAGGTTCTTTGAATTACCCAATTAGCCTATCACTTCATCAGTGTTAGTTTTAACTTCATCCACCTGATTCTACACTTCGGTAAGGTTTATTTTTTGAAAAGGCTTTGGTACATCACCTTTGGATCAAATAATTGGAATATGAAGTATTTGATCACACTTGCCTTTATCCTGATTGCCCACAGCCTGATCGCTCAGACGCTGATCAAAGGTACAGTGAAAGACCAAAAAGGAATTACCCTTCCTGGGGTCAACATCCTGATCAAAGGGACCTTTGAAGGAACCTCCACCGAAATGGATGGCAGTTTCGAGCTGATGACTTCACTGACCGGCGAACATCAACTGCTCTTCAGGTACATGGGCTACAAGTCAGAGGAAATCATGGTTGACTTCAAGGGAAAGGAAGTCATCTTAAATCCAAAACTGAAAGAAGCAATCAATGAAATGACGGCCGTCACCATCACTGCAGGTGCAATGGAAGCTTCCGATGAGAAAAAAGCCGTCGTCCTCCGCCCTTTGGACATCGTCACCGTTCCTTCCGCCATGGGCGACATCATCGGTGCATTTCAAACCTTACCCGGAACAGCCAACGTAGGGAACGACGGACGGCTTTTTGTCCGTGGTGGCGATGCAAGCGAGACCGCCATTTTCATAGATGGTCTGAAAGTCGGCAATGCCTTTGGAACTACTGCTTCCAACGTGCCCACCCGAACCCGCTTCAATCCCAACCTATTCAAAGGATCCTTTTTCAGTACCGGTGGCTATTCTGCAGAATATGGGCATGCCTTGTCTTCAGCACTTTCACTCAATAGTGTAGATATTCCCTTGAGGGCACAAGGTGACCTGAGCATCATGGGCATAGGTGGCGGTTACAGCCATACTTTGGTCGGTGAAAACAACAGCCTGACTGCCTCTGCCAACTACATGGACTTGGGGCCATACCAAAAGATGATCAGCCAGAATTTTGATTGGGAAAGGGCACCGCACAGCTGGGATGCTGAAGTGCTGGGCAGACAAAAGTTGGGCAAAAACACCATGCTAAAAGCCTATTTCCACACAGAAGCTGGAGGAATGAAAATGTGGCAGGCCCAACCAGGAAGGCAGGAAAGGGGTGTTCTACTAGGAGTAAACAACCAATACACATTTGCCCAGACTTCCCTCAAACATACAGGAAACAAGGACTGGAGCTTCTACGGAGGTAGTTCTCTCTCACACAACCTGGATGAGCTATCTATAGATCAACTGCAAATCAAAAACCGAAACAGGCTGCTCCATAGCAAAGCAGTAGCTGTCAAAGGAATTTCGGATAGGCTATCCTTAAAGACAGGTCTTGAACACTTTCTTTTCGACTATTATGAGACCCTACCTACTCTAGGCGTGGAACGGAACTATCAGGACAATCAGCTTGCCCTTTTCTCTGAAGCGGATATTTATCTCAGCAATAGCCTCATCTTCAGAACCGGACTTAGGACAGGCTACAGTTCATTGGCCAGGCAGACATGGGTTGATCCTAGGGTATCGATTGCCTATAAATTCAGACACGAAGGACAGCTTTCCTTTGCCGCTGGCAAATACAGTCAGATGCCTATGGAAGAATTGCGGATTGCAGCCCCCTCACTGCAAAACACTGAGGCGGTGCACTACATCCTGAATTACTTCCTCAGCAAAAACGGCAGGACCATCCGTGCAGAGGGATTTTACAAAGCCTATGAAAAGCTGCTGACCTATGATGGACAAAGATTCAATTATGCGAATGTGATGCAAAATGGAGCAGGTTATGCTCAAGGTTTTGATCTGTTTTTCAGAGACCAAAAGACCTTTAAAAATACAGACTATTGGGTCACCTATAGTTTTGTGGACAGCAAAAGACAGTTTGCGGATTTCCAAAACAAGGTTCAGCCAGGTTTTGCACCGAGGCACAATGGCTCTTTGGTGATCAAGCACTTCATCTCAAGTTTGAAGTCCCAGCCGGGATTCTCCATTGCGCTCAATGACGGCTATACGTATACAGATCCAAATTTGTCCGGTGAGATGAACGCGAAGACAAAAGCCTTCCAGGATCTAAGCCTAAGCTGGAGCTATCTCCCAAAACCAAACCTGATCATCCACTTTGCCTGCTCCAATGTGCTGGGAAGGGAAAATGTATTCGGCTATCAATATAGCCAAATGCCTAATGCATCAGGCATCTACGAACGCCTGCCCATCAGACAGACAGCACCACGATTTGTGTTCCTTGGAATCTTCCTCACACTGAGCAAAGACAAATCTGCAAATCAATTGAACAACTTATAAACCAATCAATATCATGAAAAAACAACTCCTTATCCTCGTCCTTTGCCTATCCTTTGGCTTAACAGTAAATGCCCAAGATGCTTACGTTGCTGCCATGCAGAAGGAACTGGCTCAAATGCAAACAGCTGCCAGTGCCCAAGACCTTCAAAAGGTAGCCAATGGCTTTGCCCGCATATCCGAAATGGCTCAAGGGGAGTGGTTGCCAGATTACTATGCCGCTCTTGCCTTGGTCAATGCAGGATTTAGAACTCAAGGTGGTCTTGAAGTAAAAGATGCCTTATATGCCCAAGCCAAAAAACATGCGGATAAAGCGGCGAAAACAAGTGCCAACAATTCTGAAATCACAGCGCTCCAAGGCTACATCATCATGGCTGAATTGGCTGCAGACCCAAATAGCCGAGGACAGCATCTTTCAGGTTTGGCCATGCAGACCTTTGGAAAAGCCATAGAACAGAACAGACAGAATCCAAGAGCATTGGTGCTTATGGCACAGATGGAACTTGGCATGGCGCAGTTTTTCGGACAAGGCCCTGAGAAAGCCTGTGGATTAGCAGATGCCAGCCTGGCGCTTTTTGAAAAAGAAGCTGCTGAAAAAGAAAGCCGGCTTACCCCGACTTGGGGGAAAGAAAATGCCTTGGAACTAAAATCAAGGTGTAAATAATCATCTGGAAACCGGCGGATTTAAGTCCGCTGGTTTATCCGGTTTGGGTAAATTTTAATACCTTTAAAATAAAATCACTTATGCCCAAAACCAGCATTTGGAGAGCCTCCACCTTATCGGAATCTTTCAAAAGGTTTTTGCTGCTCAATTTGGCAATTGCGACAATCCTTTCTTTGCTGCAGTGCCCGTCTTGCTTTCTCAGCCTGACTGATTTCATCAAATTGCTTCCGCACTTTATGTTTTCTTTTTTGATGTCATCTGCGCTTAGTATTGGCGGAATTATGGTAGAGGCTTATTTTGATCAAAGGATGTCATGGATAGAGCAACCTGGCAAAAGGCTCTTGCTGACTGCGTTGACTTACATGCTCTATTCTTTTGTCATCAGCTTGATCCTGATCACCTTGTTGGTGCTGTTCACTGTTCCAGAAGTTACCTTAGCCAACATTTCCTGGAACAGGATGATCCTGCAAACCCGCCCTCCTATCATTATTGCTTTGATCATCATTTCGATCTTTATTTCCCGCTCTTGGTTAATGGAATGGAAAAGGGCGGCAATTGAAGCAGAGCAACTGAAATCACACAAACTAGCCAGTCAATACCAATCCTTGAAGGATCAACTCAATCCCCATTTTCTTTTCAACTCCCTCAATGTACTGTCCCAACTGGTTTATGAAGACGCTGACAAGTCGGCCGCTTTTATCCAACAGCTATCGAGAATCTATAGGCATGTGCTAGAAGTACAACATGAGGAATTGGTGAGCTTGGAAGATGAGCTTGCCTTTGCCAGAAATTACCTTAACCTCCAGAAAATAAGGTTTGGAGAGGGACTTCTTTTTGAGATTGAAGCTATGGAAGTGAAAAATCAGAAGGTCCCTCCGCTTTCCCTCCAACTTTTGCTTGAAAATGCAGTAAAGCACAATATCGCCAGCATCTCCAATCCTTTGAAGATTCTCATAAGAATAGAGAATGGGTACCTTGTAGTCAGGAATAACCTGCAGCGTAAGCTCACTCCTGTCGCTGAGAGCGGTGGCGTAGGATTGGCCAATATCTTTGAAAGGTATAAACTGCTGAGTCAATTAGAGCCCATTATTGAAGAAAATGAAAGCAATTTTGTTGTAAAGCTCCCAATATTGAAAACTTCCTGATCATGTCCCCATTGCGCATACTGATTATTGAAGATGAATTGCCCGCTGCCAACAGGCTCAAACAACTGGCGGCACCTTTGTTGCCTGAAGCTTTGTTTTTAGGACCTTTGGATAGTATCACAGCTGCCATTGAATGGATCAAAAAAAATCCAGCTCCCGATCTGATCTTTTCCGACATCCAATTGGCCGATGGACTTAGCTTTGAAATTTTCAAAGAAAGAGCAATCAGTGCTCCTATAATTTTTACAACAGCGTATGATCAACATGCCATTAAGGCCTTTAAGCTCAACTCAATCGACTATCTCCTGAAGCCATTGGATGGAGCAGAACTGGCTCAGGCGATTCAAAAATTCAAAAGCCAACAGATCAGCTCCTCTCCTTTGGACATCATAAACCTGATGCACCTTATTCAACCTGCAACCAACAGATTCAAAAGCAGGTTTCTTATCAAGTATGGTGAAAAGATCCAAAGCGTACAGGTAGAAGATGTCGCATTTTGTTTCAGTGCCGACAAAACCACCTTTCTCCAAAATCACGAAGGAAGAAGATATATCATAGATTACACCTTGGACCAACTTGAAGAGATGCTAGATCCAGATGCATTTTTCCGGCTGAACCGTAAATTTATCAGTGGCCTACAGGCAATAGCCGAAATTCACACCTATTCCAATAGCCGGCTCAAAATCAGACTCCACAATTGTGATGACAATGATATACTGGTAAGTAGAGAGAAAGTTGCTGCACTAAAAGAATGGCTGGATAAATAAAAGTCACACATCAATATCAGGCTCACTAAGTTGCAAAATTGAAACGATTTGTTTAGGTTTACTTAAACCTACTTTTATGCGACAGATCCTTATACTCCCGCTTTTGATGCTAGTGTTGTTTTCCTGTGGTGAAAATAAAACAGACAATCCAAATAATTTTTCCTCCATGACTTTCAGCATAGACACAGTAGTCGTAGATGCCGGTGAGGAAATAATTAATTTGAAATACGGGCTGTGGCGAGGGGTATTTAATTCCGACCACAGCACTTTATATCTGTGGGATGATGATGAAGTCGCGATGACCAAGATCAACATTGATGAGCTACGCTTGGTTGAAAAGATCAAATTTGAAAAAGAAGGTCCTGACGGGGTTGGCACTTACACTACATGGACAGGTTTGTTGGACAACGGAAATTTGCTTGTTGCGAATTTTTCGGACTTTGGGCTTTTTGACCAGTCAGGCAAAAAGCTGAGAAGCTATGACCTCAGCAAGGAAAATCTTCTTGATGAGGAAAAAAAAGGTCAGACATTGTACCAAAAACCAGTCATGATTGATGACGGAAACATGGCCTATGGGAGGTTAGGAGATTGGATGGATGATGAATTGAACTTCGTCAAAATCGATTTCAAAGAAAAAACGGTTCAAAGGCTGGATTTGCCTGGCTATGAAGAACTGCCTAATTACAATATTTTACTCAAGTCAGAGATGATGACAATGATCAGTCCATCTGAGCAGACAATTTCCCTCTTCGGAAACAAATTAATCATATCAGGTTCGGCGTATAATACGGTCTTCAGCATTGATTTGAAAACAGATAGTATCCGTCGTATTGATTATGAACCGCTTCTTTCCGCAAAAGGTAAAACGGGCAAGTATCCTAAAGAAGTAGATTCCGAAAAGCAATTTAAAGAGTTGATGAATGACATCGGAAAAGAGATAAATTTTCAACCGCCTTTTTGGGATGCCGATAACAGAAGGTTCTATAGGTTTTCTTATCAAACCACTCCCGCAGCCCAACCAGATGCCCCTAATATTGGAGAAAGTGAAGACAAATCCGTCTCGAAGGTGTTTTTGACCGTTTTTGATGAAAATTTCCAGGTACTTGGAGAATCAGTTGTATCTGAATTAAACCAACCTCCATCCAGTCCTTTTTTCAAAGACGGCAAAATCTGGATATATGTCAATGTAGATGATGAGCTTGGCTTTGCGAGATTGACGATCAATTAGTTCTGTTCTGTTACAGACTTTTTAATAATTAAAAATTCACTTATACTTTATGCGACAGCTCCTTTTTCTCCCGCTTTTGATGCTACTGTTGTTTTCCTGTGGTGAAAATAAAACAGACAATCCAAATAATTTTTCCTCCATGACTTTCAGCATAGACACGGTAGTCGTAGATGCCGGTGAGGATATCATCAACCTCAGAGGTGGCTTATGGAATAGTACCTTCTCTTCAGATTACAAAAAACTATACTTGTGGGATGAGCCCTCTACTACCTTGAAAGTGATTGATCTTGACGGTCTTCGGCTGGAGGAAAAATTACAGTTTGAAAAAGAAGGCCCTGATGGCGTAGGTACATACGTAAGCTGGTTGAACCTAACCGATGAGTCCTCCATACTAATTGGATCCATGGAAAAAACCGGACTATTCAACTTATCAGGAAAAAGGCTAAGGGAATTTGATTTCGAAAAGGAAGAATTTTCAGGGGAAGAACTGAAGGGAAAATATCTTCAGGGAAAGGGACATTTATCTGAAGAAGGCAATATCTTCACTGGCCTGTATCGAAACTGGAATGACGAGCATTTCAGTATTATCAAAACAGACTTTGTCAACAAATCAAGGTCAAGCTACGATTTGGAAGGATTGGAAGCGCTTCCGGATTACGCATTTGCTTATAAAACCGATCAGACCTTTGCCATTATGCCTTCCGAAAAAAAGATTACCGGATTCGGAAATAAATTGGTCTTTTCGGCTTCTGCATACAACACCATGTATAGCATAGACCTCGTTACAAACAGCGTGTCCAGGATCGATTATGAACCTCGATTGAGTGCTAAGGGCAAAGCAAAAAGTCAACGGCAGGAGCTGGATTCCCAGGTTGAATTCAAAGAAAAGCTAAGGGAAATGTATAGAGGCATAAATTTTCTAGAACCGATTTGGGACAAGGAAAACGGAATTTTTTACCGGTTTTCCTTTGAAACCACCCCTTCTACAGCTACTGATACACCACTTTTTGAATCTCCTGACCAAATGGTCATCACCAGAATAATCTTGAGTATTTTTGACGAAAACTTCAACCTAATCGGAGAGTCAGAGGTGCCGGAAATGACAAAAGTACCCAAAACAGCCTTTGTCAAAGACGGCAAAATCTGGATGTATGTCAACGTGGATGATGAGCTGGGCTTCGCCAGGCTGACGATTAATTGAAGGCCTAATCATCAGCATCAAGATGTTCCTTTAATCCAGTCTGGGTAGGCTCAACTTGTACTTGACAGCAATCAAGCGGATAATGATGATCACCGAGATGGACAGCAGCAAGTTGATGTCTCTGGATAACCCAAAGTAATTCAGCAACAGATAGAGAATTGCCCCTGCAAGGCAAGCTGAGGCATAGACTTCTTTTCTGAAAAGAATCGGAATTTCATTGACTAGGGTATCACGGATCACCCCGCCCATTACAGCGGAAAACATGCCCATGATTGCGGCAATTTCAGGTCTGAATCCTAGGCTGAGGGATTTTTCGACCCCCAGTACCGTAAAAAAGCCGATACCCAGGGTGTCAAAGAGAAACATGGTCCGTCTGAGCTTCAACATGATTTTGGGAAATATAAATGCCGTAAATATTCCGGCAAGAATAGCATATAGAAAAAAAATGTCCCCAATCCAGACCAATGGATAAGCCCCTAGCAAGATATCCCTGAGACTACCTCCACCAATAGCAGTAATAAATCCCGTAAATCCAGCTCCAAAAAGGTCATGTTCCCTATCTCTTACGGCCAATGCACCTGAAATGGCAAAGACAAAGGTACCAATCAGTTCTAAGGCATACTGTAAGTCCATAGGCTAAAACGTGATCTTTAAAAATCAAGTAAATGATTCTCTGAGGTATTTTGCTGTATAATTGTCATCTACATCCATCAAATCCTCAGGAGTTCCTTCAAAAGTCACATGCCCACCATTTTCCCCTCCTTCTGGTCCCATGTCAATCACCCAATCCGCTGCTTTGATCACTTCGGTATTGTGCTCAATAATGATAACAGAATGCCCCTGATCGATTAAGGCATTGATGGAATGGAGTAATTTTCGGATGTCATGGAAATGAAGCCCTGTGGTGGGTTCATCAAAGATAAAGAGAATATGATCCCCGGCTTTAGTACCACCTTTGCCAAGGAAAGAGGCCAACTTCACCCTTTGTGCCTCACCACCGGAAAGGGTGTTCGAGGACTGACCCATTCCGATATAGCCCAAACCTACTTCTTGAAGTGGCTGAAGTTTGTTGATGATCTGGGTCTTACCCTCGAAAAAAAGCATCGCTTCATCAATGGTCATATCGAGGACTTCTGAAATATCCTTGTCTTTGTACTTGATGTCCAGTATTTCATTTTTAAAGCGTTTGCCTTTGCAGGATTCACAGGTCAGGTGGATATCTGCCATAAACTGCATTTCTACAGTGACTGTCCCCTCACCTTGACAGGCTTCACATCTTCCTCCATCTACATTGAAGCTGAAGAAAGCAGGTTTATACCCTCTTTGCTTGGACAAGGTCTGTTCTGAATACAAGGTACGGATGGCATCATAGGCTTTGACATAGGTGACGGGGTTGGAGCGGGATGATTTACCAATGGGGTTTTGGTCTACAAATTCCACCTGCGTAATTTTTTTGAAATCACCCTCAAGCTTGTCAAACTTCCCTGTTTCGTCTATAACTGTACCCATGGTCTTACCTAGAGCAGGATAGAGTACTTTTTTAATCAAGGTAGATTTACCCGAGCCGCTTACACCTGTCACTACTGTCAGCACCTGAAGCGGAAACTTAACCGTAAGACCTTTCAAATTATTTTCCCTTGCTCCTTTGACAATGATGCTGTTCCTCCATTTTCTATTGCCGTTTTTGGAGTGGATTTTTTCTTCTCCTTTAAGGTACTGGGCCGTATAACTTTTGCCGTGTATAAGTAACTCTTGGAGATCTCCCTGAAAAATCAGATTTCCTCCATTCACTCCCGCGTCAGGACCAATGTCAATAATCTGGTCTGCCGCTTTCATGATTTTTTCTTCGTGTTCCACTACAATTACTGTGTTGCCAAGATCCCTCAAAGCCTTCAGAACTTCCACCAATCTATCTGAATCCCTTGGATGAAGCCCTATGCTGGGCTCATCCAAAATATACATAGAACCCACCAAAGCCGATCCTAAAGATGTAGCCAGCTTGATTCTTTGGAATTCACCACCTGAAAGTGATGAAGTAAGCCTATTCAATGTCAAGTAGCCTAAACCTACTTTGTCTATATATTGAAGGCGGTTGATGATTTCCTTGAGGAGCCTATTTGCCACTTTTTTCTCTGCTTCGGGAAGCTCAAGCTGTCTGAAAAACTCCAAAGCATGCTGGATTGGCATCAAGACTATATCTGTAATAGACTTGCCATTAATTTTGACATAGGAAGCATCTTTTCTAAGCCTAGTGCCCCTACAGTCAGGACAGGTTGTTCTACCCCTAAAGCGGGAAAGCATCACACGGTATTGGATTTTGTGCGTTTTGGTTTCCAGATCCTGAAAGAAAGCATCAAGGCCTTGGAAGTAACTGTTGCCTGTCCAAAGCAAAGCTTTTTCCTCCTCAGTTAGATCTTCATAAGCCCTATGGATGGGGAAGTCAAAGTGTATACCCTTTTTTACCAAAGGTTCAAGCCATTTACTTGAACTCTCTCCTCTCCATGGAGCAATTGCCCCCTCGTAAACTGAAAGACTTTTGTCAGGAAAAACAAGGTCTATATCTATACCAAGTACATTTCCAAAACCTTCACAGGTCCTACAAGCACCGTATGGGTTATTGAAACTGAAAAAATTGACTGAAGGCTGTTCGAAAGCCATTCCATCCAGTTCAAAACGGTCTGAAAATGCCTTAAATCCTTGATCCGGTATTAATATATGACAGGTGCCATGCCCTTCAAAAAAAGCAGTCTGCACAGAATCAGAAATCCTAAATTGGTTGTCTTCATCTTCCTTTACAATTGAAACCCGATCAATCAATATCTCATAGCCGCCATTTGGAAGTGAGGCCGCTGAAAGCAGCTCTTCCAAAAAGAACGCTTCTCCATCTATCAGTACCCTGGTAAATCCCTTTTGGAGCAAGAGTTCGAGTTCTTGCGCCATGTTTCTACCATTGAGTACCTGAAGCGGGCAGGAAATCATCACGCGGGTGCCATCCTCAAACTGATTGATGTAGTCCACTACATCTGTGACCGTATGGTTTTTGACCTCTTCTCCACTGATAGGAGAATAGGTTTTGCCGATACGGCTGAAGAGCAACTTGAGGTAATCGTAAATCTCTGTAGTGGTCCCAACAGTTGATCTGGGGTTTTTGGTACTGACTTTTTGTTGAATAGCGATTGCGGGCGAGACACCTTTGATATATTCCACATCCGGCTTTTCCATCCTTCCCAAAAACTGCCTGGCATAGGAACTTAAGCTTTCTACATACATCCTTTGGCCTTCGGCAAAAAGTGTATCAAAAGCCAAGGAGGACTTACCTGAACCGGACAATCCGGTAATGACAACCAGCTTGTTGCGGGGGATGGCAACACTTAGACTTTTGAGATTATTGACCCGGGCATTTTTGATAATGATATATTCCCTCGGATCCAGATTATCTATAGAAACTTGCGGAGATGCTGAGCTTGTAATCATAAATGGTAAAGTTACCCAATCAACAGGTGAAATGGCAATATGTTGGAAATTTAACTCTTCCCCAACCTAAAAAAGGTAACAGTCAAAGCTGATGAATAGTCCCCATACGCAACAAAAAACTTCCAAAGAAAAAAGTTAACCTTTAAATAGAGCACAGGCATCTTCCAAAAAATTGTTTTTCTTTGGGTTGAAATGCATATTCATTTATCAGTCAACTACCATTATGAAAATAGAGAAAAACAAAGTTGTCGCCATCGCTTATGAACTGCATGTTGATGACGGAGAAAACGGCAAAGAATTTTATGAAGCTGTCAAGTCGGAGCAGCCTTTTTACTTTCTGTATGGCACTGGACATATTTTGCCTGCTTTGGAAGCAGCATTGGAAGGAAAAACTGCGGGTGACAGCTTTGAAGTTTATATAAGCTATGAGGATGCTTATGGAGATTATGATGAAAGCAAAAAAGTAATTGTGCCCAAGTCCAATTTTAAGGAAGATGGCAAAAAAAATAAAGAGCTGCTGAAAGTTGGAAAAGTGATACCTATGCAGGATGATGAAGGAAACCAACTTAGGGGTGAAATTACCAAAATTGATTACAGAGGAATCCATATGGATTTCAATTCACCCTTGGCGGGTCTTGATTTATACTTCAGTGGACAAGTTGTCATCGTCAGAGATGCAGAACCTGAGGAAATAGATCATGGCCATGTACATGGTACAGGAGGTCACCATCATTGATTTATCTACTCCATAATAGACCCGAAATCCCCTCAGATTAGCTTTGAGGGGATTTTTTTGCTTATGGGTTTTTAACTGCGATACAGGAAATCTCTACATTCACATCTTTGGGCAAGCGGCTGACTTCTACTGTCTCTCTAGCTGGAGGATTGACTGAGAAATATCTGCCATAAGCCTCATTGATGGTTCCAAATTCATTCATGTTTTTGATGAAAATGGTACACTTCACCACATCTTCAAAACCAAAGCCAGCCTGGCGCAGGACAGCGTCAAGATTTTTCATTACAGCATGGGTTTCTTCGGTGATATTTTCATTAATAAGCTCTCCTGAATCGGCGTCTAAGGCGATTTGGCCAGATACATAAAGCGTATTTCCTGCCTTCACAGCTTGACTATAAGGTCCTATTGGCGCAGGAGCATCTTTGGAAAAAATTATTTCTTTTGACATACTTACTGGTTTTTCCTGCAAATTAAGGATCCAAAAGGCAACTGCACAGCAAAAAAGGTTTTTTTACTTTAGCAAAGGTGTTAAGTTTGAATTTACTTTGCTTTCATCCCAACAAGTATCTCCGTGGGAAGTTAGCTAATCATAGGCTTTCCTTAAACCCCATGAACACGCCCTCGTATCAATATACCGAAGCATTTGCTTTAGAAATGGACCGTCAGGATCCGCTTCAAGAATTCAGGTCTAAGTTTTTTTTTCCCAAAGTAAATGGTCAGACGGCCATTTATTTTTGTGGCAATTCATTAGGCCTTCAACCAAAGACAATCAAGGAATATTTAGACAAGGAGTTGAACAATTGGGCTGAAATGGCTGTGGATGGACATTTTCATGGAGAAGATGCCTGGTACCATAGCCATAAGCGCTCCAAACCAGCCTTAGCAGAAATTGTGGGAGCCCATCCCCATGAAGTTGTCGCAATGAACAACTTAAGTTCTAATCTTCACTTTCTGATGGTGTCATTTTACCGCCCCCAAGGTAAAAAAACAAAAATCCTGACTGAAGCTGGAGGGTTTCCATCTGACATGTATATGCTGGAAAGTCAGGTTAAATTTCACGGACTAGAACCGGACAGTACCATCATTGAGATGGCACCAAGGGAAGGTGAGCATATACTGAGAACTGAGGATATCATCCAACACATCAAGGATCACCAAGATGAGCTTTGTCTGGTAATGATGTCGGGGTTGCAATATTACACAGGGCAGCTCTTTGACATGGAAGCCATAACCAAAGCAGCCAAAGCAGCAGGTATTACAGTAGGTTTTGATCTTGCGCATGCTGCCGGCAATGCCCCTCTCGCATTGCATGATTGGGGAGTGGATTTTGCGACATGGTGTAGCTACAAATATCTCAATTCAGGTCCAGGCAATGTTTCTGGGATATTCGTTCACGAAAGACATGCTGAGAATCCTGATTTGCCAAGATTTGCGGGATGGTGGGGTCATGATGCAGATGAAAGGTTCAAGATGGAGAAAGGATTCAAACCTATGTATGGAGCTGATGGCTGGCAGCTGGCTAACAGCAATGTGATGGCACTTCAGGCGCATCAGGCATCTTTGGATATCTTCATGCAGGCGGGGATGAAAAAACTTCGACAAAAAAGTGAACTATTAACTGGTTATCTGGAGTTTCTCATTCGACAAATCAGCGGAGAATCAGGGGTTTTGGAAATTATCACACCTGAAACACCCAAAGAAAGAGGATGCCAGTTATCTTTGTTGATCCATAAGGGAGGCAAAGCAGTCTTTGATGAAATATATCAAAATGGCATTGTAGGAGACTGGAGAAATCCAAACGTTATCCGCATTGCACCTACACCACTATATAACAATTTCCACGACATTTATCAGTTTGCCAGAATACTGGAACAATCCCTCCAAAAATTCGCATAGCTTCAGTACTGGGATGAGCACTAACAAGATGAAAAACAACGAAATCAGCATTTTAGGAGCCGGATTAATTGGCTCTTTATTGAGTATTTATCTGAAAAAAAGAGGCCTTGATGTCAATATCTATGAAAAAAGAACTGACAGCAGGCAACGCAATTATAAGGAAGAAGGAAGATCCATCAATATGGCTCTGAGTGACAGAGGCTGGAAGGCACTAGAGAAAATTGGATTAAAAGAAAAGGTTCTTCCCTTGGCTATTCCTATGTATGGTAGAAAAATCCATGATGAGCACGGGAGAACCACCTTTATTCCCTATGGAAAAGACAATCAGGCTATCTATTCAATTTCCAGAGGTAGGTTCAATCAGCTTTTGGTTTCGGAGGCTGAAAAAGCTGAGGTAAAAATCAACTTTGAACATAAGATTTCTGAAGTTGATCTCAGGACCAACGAAATTCATGTGATAAACAAGGATGGTGTAGCTGAAACCATCACTTCGAAAGTGATTATAGGTGCAGACGGTGCCTATAGTGCTTTGCGCAATGCCATGTTGAAACAGGTGAGATTTAACTATCAGCAGCATTACATTACACATGGCTACAAAGAACTGAGTATACCACCATCTGAATCTGGTGAGTTTGCCATGGATCCAAATGCATTACACATTTGGCCTAGAGGAAATTTCATGCTGATCGCTTTGCCTAACCCAGATAAGTCCTTTACTTGTACCCTATTCCTTCCTTTTGAAGGAGAGAGGGTATGTTTTGAGAAAATCAATGATGCAAAGGACCTTAAGGGAATCTTCAAGACCTATTTTGATGATGCTTACCACATCATGCCAAAACTTACAGAAGAGTATTTTACTAATCCTACATCTTCATTGATAAACTTAGAATGTTTTCCTTGGATGTTGAACAAGGCGCTACTCATTGGAGATGCCTCGCATGCAATGGTACCATTCTACGGTCAAGGGATGAACTGTGGTTTTGAAGATGTCTTCATTTTGGACAATCTTATAGACAAGCTTGGGACAAATGCTTGGGAACTTGTGTTTGCGAAGTTTCAGAAATTCAGAAAACCTGATACCGATGCTATCTGTAAGTTGGCCATGGAAAATTTTGTGGAAATGAGGGACGCTGTTGCTGACCCTAAATTTCAGATCCGCAAAAAGATCGAAGCCAAACTCCATAGTCTATTTCCAAAAGAATGGATTCCTCTATATACTATGGTAACCTTCTCAGACATGCCTTATTCTGTAGCATACGAGAGAGGAAAACTTCAAGAAGCCATTATGGATAAAGTGATGTCCGATCCTCTCATTACCCAAAACTGGGACAAGCTTGACCTTGAAGAAATAGTAAATCAGATGGATAAAGTGAAAGCAGTTTAAGAGACTCCCATGTACATGACTTGTTGCCATGTACATGGGATTTTTTCGTTGAAAATAGAATTTTTTTTATTTTTTTAAGCATCGAAATCTACCATCTTTGATGCGTCTAGGATTTCTTTCAAAATCACCATCAAATTTTTAGGTATTTCTTATAGAATTTTAAGATATGCTGTCGGCACTTTTACATCCAAATCACGAGCAAAAATGACTTGCGTTAAATCAGTTTGAGCTAAAAATCTTGGTTTTTGAAGCACAGGAATAGATATTAAAAAACAAGCTTTTTTTATCCACATTTATCAACACTTATCCACACAGGGTATTAACAACTCTTTAACCTCCTCATTATCAAGGTGTTATCCAGCCAAATTTAAATCCCATTTGTGGATAATTCGCTGAAAATGAGATTTTTAAAAATTGATCTCCTTCTCCCACATACTTTTTCATACCTGTTGAGCAGAATTCGTTTTACAGCTACCTTAGAAAAATATAATTACAAAATCCTTAAAATGAGGCGCAATAGTGTCCATAAAATTGCAAAAATTTTGTAAAAATGAACTGAAAAAAATTAGTGTTGAAATACATTTGTAAAAATCACACTTAATTCATTTTTATAT
>DAIPZN010000083.1:0-20566 GCA_036782195.1 Cyclobacteriaceae bacterium
AAATAACAAAATTATACATTTTATCAGTTAATTTACTCTATTTCTTGAGTTTTTAGCTGGCCAATAGCTGAAGATATTTAGGTGCAGTGAAATAAGACTGATCTTTTGAAGATGATATCCCTACCGTTGGAAATTGTTCAGGCATAGTTTCCGCTTTGCCAATTAAAAATAATCCTTCACTAATCAATTGAAATGGGTGATTATCTAAGTATATAAGATTTTTACCGGTGAATTTTGCTTGTAAATCCGCTACAATCACCTGCTCAATTTCGGCATCTTTGAGGATATAGACAGGAGCCGTTTCTGCATGACTGAAAAGTTTGGTTGCTTTTTTTACCAGTTGTTGGAGGTACTTTACTTTGTTGAGATGATCAGGTTTAACATCTTTCTCATAATCCGATTGGTCAAACCTATTTCCAATAACATAATCTTGCTTTGAATATGGTTGCCCTGGCGTGTAACAAATGCCCTCAAATGTATTCTTTCTTAAGTGTATGACTATGTGTTTTTTGTCTAAGTACTTGTTGGCTAAAAAAATAGCTGCAGCATATATATTAGGATAATAGTGGACCTCAGACAAATCCAATGACATCAAGGTTACCTGTCCTTTTTCTTTGAGTTTAATCTTTTTTTGAGGTCTGATTGTTGGCATCAGGCTATCTTGATAAAATGTCTTTAGATCCACTCCAATATTTAAATGATAGTTGGATGTAGGGAGTCCAAGCTTTAAGATCCCACTGTAAACCACATAGGTGAACCATGACCTGACCTGGTCTTGGGAGGAAAACTCTTCATCTGTACCACCTACTAAATAATCATGCATATTCCCAATCACTGTCAGGAAATCTCCACTAATATCTTCTGAATTGAGATTATCTGTTGCTGATTTAGGCAATAATTTTACGCTATTGGGGACAATCTGTTGCTGAATTGAGTGGGATGGCAAGTACATAGTGGGCGAATTTCTTGGGAAAGATAGAGGCTATTCTCCGTCCACTGGAGAAAAGGTAAATGATTCAACTAAAACCATATATCAAGTGCTATTAAAAAATTAATTGTTAGGAGTAATCCCCTGTTTAATTGTTGGATAATAGATCAAAAAGTTCATTTAGATGAATGAAAGGTATGCTAATCATAAAGAAATGAATTAAAAAAAACCACTTCTTTTCTCACTGTTTTAAAGTTATGAATTGTCAGCAGAAACATTAGGATGATGACTATGAGTATAGGTTTTATTCATTGGGATAAGTGGTGAAAACTACTTTGGAATATGGAAAAGATTTAAAAATAATTAATTAGTTTAATTATGAAATTCGGTAAATATCAAATTTAACAATATAGGTTTTATATGACAGAAGGAATTGTCAAAAGATTGTTTTATTTGGAAAAACAGGTTTTAAATTAAACCGAAATTTTATTAATGGATGTAATTTTCAATTTTAATGCTATAATTTTAAACCTAGTAATGGTTACATTACTTGTATCTTTTTGTCAATCCTGACAAAATAAAATCCCGCAGACCCAAAATAATACCTACCAGATGATCCTACAGCACGCTGTACGGGTAAGGGAAAACTATTTCTACAACCAAATACAAACTAAATGAAAGCAAACTTTACAGAAAGTAAGTGCTGGGTCAAGACCAGAAAACTGCTCTTAATGAAGCTACTGTTGATGGTCTTTTTGAGCTATCATACAGCAATTGCCCAGCAAAAGGTTATACGGGGGAAAGTTTCCGATGAATCGGGAATGGGTATTCCAGGCGCCAATGTATTAGTCAAAGGCACGACCAGAGGCGTGGTGACAGACATGGATGGAGCATTTACGCTTGAGCTAAGTGGACAGGAAAATGTCCTTGTTGTTTCTTATATCGGGTATGAAAAAGTGGAAGTCAATGTAGGCAACCAATCCATTGTCAATATCACTTTGTCTGAATCCATTCAACTCAATGAAGTTGTCATTACAGCAGCAGGGATTGAGCGAAATACCAATACGTTAGGGTATTCGGTTTCTACCCTTGATTCAGAAAAACTTGCACAACGCAACGAACCTGACCCGGTACGTGCCCTAACTGGCAAAATTGCCGGCGTCAATATACAAGGTTCAGGGGGTGTGGCAGGTGGAGCTACCAACATCACTATTCGGGGTAATTCTTCTCTTGGCAACAATAACCAACCCCTCTTTGTCGTGGATGGTGTACCTTTTGACAATTCCACCTTTGCACCAAGTGGGAACAACCAAACCCAGTCTGCACAATCTACCTCTAGCAGGGCCTTTGATATTGATCCTAACAACATTGAGAGCCTGACAGTCCTTAAAGGTGCCGCAGCTTCTGCTTTGTATGGCTCAAGAGCTGCAAACGGTGCAATTATCATCACCACAAAGACAGGATCTAGAAAAGGTAGGAAAGGCTTAGAAATTACGTACAATACCTCTTACTCCAACGAGCAGGTTTCTGGGTTGCCAATATTTCAGGACAAATACGGCCAAGGCACAAATGGAGATTATAGACCAGGAGTATTTGGATCTTATGGATCGCCTTATTCCAGTAGGCCAACCATTCCTCATCCACTTGCGATGCCTTCCAACCCATCTACTGTTTTCCCGGAGTTTTATGAGGCAGATGGCATTACCCCGATTCAGGTTCCATACCGCTCTTATATGAAGGAAAACGTAGAAAATTTCTTCAGAACGGGTAACCTTTTTGAAAATTCCATTATGGTGAATGGAGGCAACGAAAAAACAAGTTTGATTGCCGGCTTTACCAGAACAACAAATGATGGTGTAGTGCCGGGAAATAGCATTACCAGAACATCTTTTAATGTGGGAGGAAATGCCAAATTAGACAATGGATTCTTTATTAGAGGGACATTGAACTACGTAAAAACAGATCAAGTAAGCCCGCCCATAGGTGGTTCTGGTTCCATTATGGGTAACCTGATTTTTATGCCCACAAGCTTTGATCTTACCAATTACCCTTTTGAAAATCCCCTGACAGGTGACAATGTCTACTATAGGGCTCTCGACAATCCATATTGGTCAGTAAAAAACAGTCCAGCTACCAGTTCAGTGGACAGGTCTTTTGGAAGCTTCGTGATAGGTAAGGAAATCACACCTTGGCTAACCATCCAAAACACCATCGGTCTCAACAGCTATACCGATAGTCGATTGAGTGTACTTGGCAAAGGTTCAAGTGTCTATGCGAATGGCACTATCAATACAGATAACATTTATAGACAAGAAATTGACAATGTCCTGATGGCCACGGTGAACACCAAATTGACAGAGGATATAAAAGTGAGGGCTATATTGGGTAACAACATCAACGAGCGCTTTTCCCGTAGGGCTGCCTTTTCGGGTGATGGGATCATTGTCAGAGGTTTGAATGATATCCGGAATACCACCACAATCACTTTGGCTAACATTCCCAATAATCAAACACAAATAAGACAACGTTTTTATGCCTATTTTGCTGATTTGACCTTTGATTATAAATCCTGGGCTTCACTCAACTTCGTAGGCAGAAATGACGTCTCTTCCACGCTTCCTGCAGACAATAGAAGCTACCTATACGGTGGAGTCAATGGTTCAGTAGTATTCACTGAAGCATTGAAATTGGATACCAAGTTTCTGAATTTTGGAAATATCAGAGCCGGGTATACAAAAGTCGGTAATGAGGCATCTCCTTACCAAACCGTCAATGTTTTCAATGCAAATGCAGCATTTGGCGGAATTGGCTCACCATTTTCTAATGCTACTAATTCAAATGTAAGCACGCAGACATTGTCCAATAGCTTGGCAAATGGAGAATTGAAGCCAGAATTTATCACTGAATTTGAAATAGGTACAGAACTGAAGTTTCTTCAAAACCTGTTCTCTCTAGATTTTACCTATTACAATAAAATGAGTAGCTCCCAGATTTTCGTGGTCAATTCGGCTCCGTCATCCGGCTTCTTAACCAGAATCATCAATTTGGGTGAAACGTCCAATAAAGGAATAGAAATCGGCCTCACCGCCAACCCCCTCATGTCTGATAGAGGCCTCAATTGGTCCATCAATGCCAATTTTACCCGTAACCGCAATAGGGTAGAGTCACTTGGTGAATTTGCACAACTGACCTATGGTGGCAATGTGCACATTGCAGGAATGCCTTATGGGATGATCTTCGGGTCTAGGTTTGCGAGAGATGAAGAAGGGAATATTTTGGTCAATCCACAAACTGCCAAGCCGATCTTGGCTGCGACCAATGGTCCAATTGGCGATCCAAACCCTGACTTTTTTGCCGGCCTGAACAACACCTTCTCCTGGAGAGGTCTAACACTTGACGTGCTGTTTGACTGGAAGCAAGGTGGACAGATCCTCTCTACTACAATAGGAGAGACCTATGCAAGAGGAGTCTTGAAAGATACAGAGGACCGTGAATCTTTTAGAGTCGGAAACGGTGTGCTGGGAAATATCAATACAAGAACACCATTGCTTGATGAAAGCGGGAATAAAATCCCGAATAATACAGCGCTGAATTACAATGATTACTTCTTTGGAAGTGGTTTTGGACCAAGTGGTCCCTCGGCAGGTTATGTGATGGAGGCCGCAGTTTTTGATGCTACAGTATTTAGATTAAGGGAGATTTCGCTTGGTTACGCCTTGCCTCGTAACCTACTCGCTAAATCACCATTTGGTAGCGCTTTTATTTCAGTGAGCGGAAGAAACCTCTGGTATAAAGCGCCCAATACTCCTGATGCAATGAATTATGATCCAGAAGTCAGTACAGCAGGAGCAAACAATCTTGGCTATGACCAATTGGGTGTACCGCCCACTAAGCGATATGGTGTCAACCTCCGTGTCACATTCTAATCCTAAAGACTATGAAAAAGATAAAAGTATTCTATATAGGGATGATTCTACTTGCCGGACTTTTTATGACGTCCTGCGCAGATTTCATTGATATCAACAATGACCCTAACAATCCCACCACGCCCCAATTGTCACTTTTGCTGCCTGCTACACAGCTTTCAATAGTTGGGAATTTCAATGCAATCAATAGGGGAGCATCAAATGTTATCCAGCATAGAGCTGCCGGCAACCTGAACAGGTTTGATCAAAGTGGAACCACTTTTCAGTCTTCCTGGCTGGGTTATTACACAGAGGCCATTCCTGATCTGGAAAATATGATTGCCGTGGGAACTGAACAAGGCAGTTGGGGGTATGTAGGTGTAGCAAAATTACAAAAGGCATTCCTTTATGGAATGATGGTCGACATCTGGGGAGATATTCCCTTTTCTGAAGCTGCAAAAGTTGCCAATCCTGCTTTTGACAATGGGGAAGAGATTTATACCGCTCTTCTTGCGCTAATTGATGAAGCACTTCTAGATATGAACAAAGGCTGGGGAGTGGTACCTTCATCTGACCTTTTCTACCAAGGGAACAAAGTCAGATGGGAACGCTTTGCCAATAGCTTAAAATTCAAATTTCACCTGCAAACCCGAAAATCACATCCTGCAAGGGCGGCTCAGGCCATTAATGCACTGCTTGCCACACCAAATTTGATTTCCACTAATGCTGATGATTTCACATTCCGATTTGGAAGCAATCCCGCTCCAGAAACCAGGCATCCGTGGTATACAACTGGATATGCTCCAAGCAGGGATGGATATGTAAGTATGGTTGTCGTAGATAGATTGAAGGAACAAGACGATCCAAGGTTGCGGTATTACATCTTTAGACTCAACGCAAAAGCAGGTCTTGCCAATTCCCAAACAGGCGAAGGATATTATGGAAGATATCCAGGAGACGGAGCTTCATCACCTGCTGATCAAAACACCAGAGCTATTGTTGGCATTTACCCTTCTGGAGGTGTGTATGACAATGGCGTCATTCCTTCTCTGACTGCATCAAATGTGTTTTTGAACAATCAAGGTGCTGCAGCTGGCACTACAAACAATTCATTTAAGCTTGTTCTATTCGCTAACGGAGATGGCACTGGTGCAGGAATACAGCCCCTGTTGACCAATACGATGATGCAGTTCTATCGGGCTGAAGCAGCATTGACCATGAATACCGGAGAAGATGCTGCAGCATTGCTCTCAGCGGCAGTTACAGCAAATTTTCAGGCCATCAATGCACTTTCACCTACATTTCCTATTCCTGCTGCTACCATTACGGGGTTTTTGGATAGACTGATCCAGCAGTTCAATGAAGCCACACCCGAAAGAAAATTGGAAATTCTGATGATGCAAAAGTGGATTGCCATGTATGGCAATGGTGTAGAATCCTACAATGACTATAGAAGGACAGGATTGCCAGCCTTGGTAGACCTCATTGCACCGCTAGATGTATTTCCTGAGCGCTTTTACTATTCAGAAACTGAACTGACCTCTAATGAAAGCGTCATCAGCATCCGGGAGCAGTTGCAGCGCAATCAGCAAATCACTCCTGTATTCTGGAGAAAATAATCTTTAATCAACCGAACATATAGACATATGAAAAAATATTTAATAGCAGGTGTACTTATTTGGATAAGTATCTCTTGCAAAACAGTGGATTACGAATGGGAAAATTTCAAATATGCAGCAACGCCTAAGGTAACTTTAAATGCAGCTGCATCCGCTTTACCTACATTTGAAAAGGCTAAAGTTTCCTTTTTCAATCTGGCAGACCCCAATTATGCAACTAGCCAAAGATTTGAATGGACTTTGGATTATTATGATGCAAACGGACGGTCTAAACCAGCTGAAATCGAGGTCTATTTAGGTTTCAACAAAAGGGAAGGAACAGTTCCTGTTTTTCCGATTGTCCTGTCACCTGCTGGAGTACATCCCAATGAACGACAATTTCCGCTCCCAAGTACCGTCAGACCCACAGATAAGCTGTATGAGAAAGTAACACAGTTTCCCAAATCATATAGTCTGACTGCTGCAGAAATGGCAAGTTTTACTGGTACTGCCCTTTCTACCATAGGTGTAAATGACTATTTTCTGTTCAAATTCATCATTACTTTAGAAGATGGAACCCGAATCGTACAGTTCAATGACAACTCTTGCGATGAGTCAAGGGGAGAATTGTGTGACTGTAGAGTAGGGGTGAGGTTTAAAAATATACCATAATGATCAAAAAATTCAAATCAAGCAGCTTGATTAGCTTGCTTTCTGTGCTGTACCTGTTCCTGGCAGGTACAGCCATTGCCCAAAAACTACCCAGCCCCGAAGAGCATTTCGGATTTGGACTTGGTAAGGATTACCATCTAACCAATTACACCCAGACTGAAGCTTATTTCAAAAAGCTCAGTGAGATGTCGGATAAAGCAAAGCTTTTGTCCATAGGAAAAACAGAAGAAGGCAGGGAACAGTGGATGCTCATTGTAAGTGCGCCTGACAACTTAGCCAATCTTGACAAATTCAAGGATATTTCTGTAAAAATGGCTAGAGCTGAAAACCTGACCGACACTGATGCGGCTAAAATGGCAAAAGAGGGCAAAGCTGTTGTCTGGATAGATGGTGGATTACACTCTACCGAAACAGTAGGTATTCATCAGCTGACGGAGACTATCTACCAGGTACTGACCAGACAGGATGAAGAGACAAAAAGAATTCTGGACAATGTCATTATTCTCTTCGTCCATGCCAATCCAGATGGTCATGAGAAAATTGGGGATTGGTATATGCGTGAAGCTACCCCTGAAAAAAGAAGCCTGTCTCATTTGCCGGTTTTATACCAGAAGTACATCGGTCACGACAACAACAGAGACTTCTATATCCAAAATATGAAGGAATCCATGAACTTAGGGAATCAGCTATTTGTGGAATGGATACCTCAGGTAATGTACAACCACCACCAGAGAGGTCCGGCAGGATCTGTTTTGGCAGGCCCTCCTTATAGAGATCCTTTCAATTATGTGTTTGACCCAATGATGGTGACAGGAATTGATGCTGTTGGGGCTGCCATGTACAATAGACTGAATGGAGAAAATAAACCCGGTTTTACCAGAATGAACGGTTCTACTTTTTCTACTTGGTACAATGGTGGACTAAGAACCACAACTCACTTTCACAATATCATCGGAATCTTGACTGAAATAATCGGTGGACCCAATCCTGAAGAAATTCCTTTCGTTCCTGAAAGGATCATTCCCAATAGCCATACACCATTCCCTGTCACTCCGATGAAGTCCTGGCATTTCCAACAGTCATTGGATTATTCTGTTTCCATGAATTTTGCTGTTTTGGATTATGCATCCCGCAATAGTGACCACCTGCTTTACAACATTTACCTTATGGGTAAAGGGTCTATTGAGCGCGGAAGTCAGGATTATTGGACCGCATATCCAGGAAAAGTGGATAAGATCAAAGCTGAATATGAAAAAGTCAAAGATAAATACCCAGCATCTGCAAACCCATTTGCAAGGAGAGGTGGAGCTATTCCTACCATTTTCTTCGACAGTCTATACCAGCATGCTGATGCCAGGGATCCAAGAGGATTCATCATATCAGCTGATCAAAAAGACTTCCCTACAGCTGTAAAATTCATCAACGCGTTGGTGAAAACGGGTATCAGAATAGAAAAAGCCACTCAGGATTTTTCTGTTCAAGGTAAGAACTATCCCAAAGGATCTTACATTGTAAAGACAAACCAAGCCTTCAGACCTCATGTCCTGGATATGTTTGAGCCGCAGGATTATCCCAATGATTTCCAATATCCCGGAGGCCCTCCAATACGTCCCTATGATGCTGCAGGATGGACTTTGGCCTACCAGATGGGTGTGAAGTTCGACCGGGTTCTAGAGGATTTTAGTGGTCCTTTTGAGACCTTGCCCTACGGCGTTCTTGAAAAACCGACTTTGACTTCTTTGCCAACCGCCAAAACAGGTTATTACTTAAGTGCAGCGCACAATGATGCTTTTATCATCGTCAATGAATTGCTGAAAAAAGGGGTTAAAGTATCAAGGACCACACAAGCCGCAGAAGGATTGCCTGCAGGCTCATTCTATGTGCCTGCCTCAGGTAGCAGTATCGTATTGGAGCATGCCAAACAGCTGGGAATCAAACCTGTTCCTGCTCAAGGTGAACCAAAGGCAGCTGTTCAAATCAAGCCTTCTAGAATTGCGCTTTACGATCAATATGGTGGTTCTATGCCTAGTGGGTGGGTACGCTGGATGCTTGAACAATATAATTTCAACTACCAACTGGTCTTTGCCAAGGAAATCGATGCAGGTAAGCTAAATGACAAATACGATGTCTTACTATTTATCAGTGGTGGAATACCTGCGTATGGATCAGAAGGTGCTAGTAGCTATTATTCCGGAATGCCTAAAGAATCAGATATTCCAGCAAATTACCATCATATGGTTGGTTCTTTGACAGTAGACAAATCCATCCCACAATTAAAATCTTTTATTGAGAAAGGTGGAAATGTCGTCACAGTTGGAAGCAGCGCTGTTTTGGCATATCACCTTGGTTTGCCAGTCAAAAACGCCTTGGTAGAGGTACAAAGAGACGGTGCTGAAAGACCACTTCCCGGTGAGAAATATTTTGTGCCAGGTAGTGTATTGGTGACCCGTGTCGACAATAGCCTCGCAGCTAACTGGGGCTTGGATACACATGTGGATGTTTTATTCAACAATAATCCTGTGTTCAAGATGAAACCAGAAGCCAAACTTCAAGGAATTCAGGTGCTAAGCTGGTTTGATTCCAAAACCCCACTCAAAAGTGGTTGGGCTTGGGGACAGGCTTACCTTGAAGATGGTGTCACAGGGTTTGTAGCCCCTATAGGCAAAGGCAAATTGTTTGTCTATTCTCCTGAGATTACTTACCGTGCCCAATCTCACGGTACTTTCAAGATGTTGTTTAATAATCTTTATCAGTAGACACCTTGTTTTGAGTAGAATAAAAACGCCTCAGGATTTTGTGATCCTGAGGCGTTTTTGTTTGAGAAAATGCAAATCGGCTTATATTGGCTATGACTTCAGAAGCTCAATAAGCGCTTGATCTGTACCTGTAAAATCAAACTGTTGAATAACTTTTTCCATCTTAGCCTTTATCTGATCCGTGCATAGATTGCCTATACTTCCTTCATGTACATGATTTACCTGATCCTGTCTTGGCTCATAATCACCGGATTCAATGGCTAATCCCACTGCTTTGTAGGCATCTCTAAATGGCGTGCCCTGAAGTACTTTGGCGTTGACTTCCTCTACACTGAATACATGTTTATAAAATGGATCTCTTAGGATATCACTTTTGATTTTGATTTCTTTGAGCATGTAGGTGCTCATTTCTATACAAGAAAGCATTGTTTCCAATCCCGGAAAAATCGCCTCTTTAAGAAGTTGAAGGTCTCGGTGATAACCCGTAGTCATGTTGGTCAACAGGAGGGTGACGGTATGTGGAATAGCCTGGATCTGATTGGTTTTGGCTCTGATAAGCTCAAAAACATCAGGATTTTTTTTATGAGGCATTATGCTGCTTCCTGTTGTTAGTTCATCCGGGAAACCAATAAAACCAAAATGCTGGTTCATGAAAATACAGATGTCAGCAGATAGTTTATTGAGTGTACCTGCTAGTCCTGATAGCGCAAAGGCAATGGTTTTTTCTGTTTTCCCCCTGCTGTTTTGCGCATTGATGACATTGTGATGCAAATCCTCAAAACCCAATAGTCGGGTAGTCAGACTGCGGTCTAAGGGGAAAGATGAACCATACCCTGCAGCTGAACCCAAAGGGTTTTTGTTGGCGAGTCTGTAAGCAGAGCGAACTAGATCCATATCCTCTGCCAATCCTTCAGCAAAAGACCCAAACCATAATCCGAAAGAAGAAGGCATTGCCAATTGTGTATGGGTATATCCTGGCATTAAATCACCCTTATGTTTTTCGGAAAGCTCCAATAACAATTCAAACAAATCCGATGTAGCCTCTACCAAATCCCGGATGGCAGATCTATAGTAAAGCTTGAGATCAACAAGAACCTGATCATTGCGTGATCTTCCGCTGTGAAGTTTTTTTCCAACCTCCCCATATCGCTGGGTAAGTAGAAACTCCACTTGTGAATGCACATCTTCCACCCCTGGTTCAATCCTGAAAGCACCTCGCTCAATCTCAAAGTAAATTTCCTTTAATCCTTTCTTCAAGATGGTTAATTCATCTGCTTGTAGAAGCCCAATTTTTTCCAGCATCTGTGCATGTGCTATTGAAGCCAACACATCAAATGGTGCCAAAAGCAGATCAAATTCAGGATCTCTGCCTATGGTGAAGGATTCAACTTCTTTTTTTGCTGTTTTATCTTTTTGCCAAAGTTTCATATCTAAGGGAGGGTTGGAGGTTCATATTTTGGCTATTGCTGCATGCCAAAATAATGCGCTAATAATCGGATATAGCCCGTAATGCCTTCTTTTAATTCTTCAATGTATATAAATTCATCTGCCGTATGGGAACGTGCTGAATCCCCAGGGCCCATCTTGATTGATGGAAAAGGGATCAATGCCTGATCAGAAAGCGTTGGGCTTCCATATGTGGAAATATTCAGTGTGTCTGCCAGTTTCAGAATAGGATGACCTTGTGGTACTTTGGATGAGTTGAGCCGCATAGACCGAGGCGTAAGCTCAGCTGAAAGTTTTGAACGAAGTTCAATTAAGCACTCTTCCAAGGTATAACTATCCGTAACCCTGACATCTAAAGTATAGGTGCAGGTATCAGGAACCACATTATGTTGGCTGCCGGCTTGGATGATGGTTGCAGTGACTTTAGTAGGGCCAAGAAATGGGGATACTTTGTCAAATTGATAGGTCCTGATCAGGTTCAAATCGTCCAATGCTTTATAAAGCGCATTTTCCCCTTCTTCTCTTGCCGCGTGTCCTGCTTTCCCTTTTACCACTGCATCTATTACCAATAGCCCTTTTTCGGCTACAGCCATTTGCATCAGGGTAGGTTCTCCTACGATGGCAAGTTCAAAATCCGGCAAAAGGGGAATAATCATTTCTACCCCGTTTTTGCCCGAAATTTCTTCCTCTGCTGTTGCAGCAATACATAGATTGTAGGGAAGTTCAATGTCCTTAAAATATAAGAATGTTGCCAATAGGGAGACTAGGCATCCTCCTGCGTCATTACTGCCTAAGCCATAAAGCTTTCCGGCCTCAATGATAGGAGAGAAAGGGTCTTTGGTATAGCCTGCATTAGGCTTGACGGTATCGTGATGGGAATTGAGCAGTAGACTGGGTTTATTGGGATCATAGGTGCCGGTAAAAGCCCAGACATTGTTTCCTTGTCTGTGGACTGAAATCCCTTTTTCTCTGAGAAAATCGGCAATGGTATCAGCAGTTACCTGCTCCTCTCTGCTTAAAGATGGTATGGCTATTAATTGCTGTAAAAGCAGAAAAGCATCTTCAAAAAGTTCACTCAGCTTATTTTCATTAATCGGCATCGTTGATCAATACAGGTCGTAACGGTGTTTTTCAATTGCTGTCCCGGAAAGTTTGCCTTTGGCGGCAAGCAGTAAGTTTTCTGCTTTTCCGATCCAGACATAATTTACCCCTTTATATAAAGCGGCAAAGGCATTGTCTAGTTTGGGAATCATCCCGGAATGGATGACATTTTCTTTTTTGAGTTCAGCATAGATATCCTCATTGATCAAAGGAACGATTGAATTGTCATTCTTTTCATCTAAAAGTACCCCGGCCTTGTTGAAACAGAAGTATAATTTCACCTCATTTCTAACGGAAAGGGAAGTAGCCAGTTCCGAAGCAATACTGTCTGCATTGGTATTGAGGAGCTGACCTTTCTTATCATGGGTGATCGCACATACAACAGGTACGATTTGCTGGTCAAGAAGGGATTCCAGCAAATTGATATTCACTTCCTGTATGTCACCTACAAAACCATAATCTATTGTTTTGACTGGTCTTTTAACAGATCGGATCAGATTCCCATCAGCTCCTGTAAGGCCAAGTGCATCCTGTTTTAGACCTTGTAATTTGGCCACAATTTGTTTGTTGATCAATCCGGCGTAGACCATGGTGACCACGTCTAAGGTGTCTTTATCAGTTATCCTTCTCCCGTCTACCATTTGGGGCATTACCCCGAGCCCTTCACCAAATTTGGAAGCCATTACTCCACCGCCATGCACCAGGATTTTTTTGCCAGGGAATTTGGAGAAAAGCGCCAGAAATTCATCCAGTTTTTCTGGGAAGTCGATCACATTTCCTCCGATTTTGATGATGCTGATTTTCATGGTGATTAAGGTTTGTGTGGCTTGAGTAATTAGGCACCTATAAGTTGACCCAATACACTTTGGGCAGCATAAATTCTATTTTCAGCTTGATGCTGTACCAAGCTTCTTTTTCCGTCCAGAATTTCATCGGAAAGTTCAACATTCCTACGTACCGGAAGGCAATGCATCACTTTTGCTTTTTTTGCCTGTTTAAAATGTTTTTCTGTCAACATCCAAGAGCTGTCAGTACTCAGGATTTTACCGTAATCATTAAAAGCCGACCAGTTTTTGACATATACAAAGTCTGCATTTTCAAGAGCTGCCGTTTGATTGTGTTCTATGGTGGCTCCTTGAGTAAATTGCTCATCCAATTCATATCCAACAGGATGGGTTATGGTGAGGTTGTGGCCACATCCCAAAGCCCATTCTGCAAAAGAGTTGGCTACAGCATGCGGAATCGCCTTGATATGCGGCGCCCATGTGAGCACTACTTTTGGAGGTGTCGGTTTATTCCAATGCTCTTTTATGGTAAGCATATCCGCCAGACTTTGTAACGGATGCCGAATGGCACTTTCCAAACTGACTACCGGAATGCCAGAGTATTTGATAAATTGATTGATCACAAAATCATCAACATCCTCTGTCTTGTTAGTCAAAGAAGGGAATGCCCTAATGGCAAGGATGTCAAAATAGGTGCCCAGAACCGCTGCTGCATCTTTGATATGTTCTACAGTCCCTTTGTTCATGGTCGCCCCATCTTTCATTTCCAAAGCCCAACCTTCTTTGTCCATATTCATGACGATTGGCTCCATCCCCAAGTTGAGTGCTGCAATTTGTGTACTTGCCCGCGTTCTAAGTGAAGGGTTCAAGAAGATGCAGCCCACTCGCTTCCCAATACCGGCCTGGAAATCTGCCCGGGGATTTGCTTTGTAAAATGCAGCTTTTTCTAGCAATTTTTTGGCAACTTCTTGGGACTCAAACTTGATGAAATCTTTCATTGGGTAATGTCAGTACAGCTATATATAGCTGAATATTATAATATTATGAATGTATAATTAAATCAATACTTCTTTCAAACTTTCCAAGAACGAAGATAGTTGATTTCTGCCAATATTTAAAGGAGGAAGCAAACGAATAGTTCTTTTACCTGCCGCACTTCCAGTGAAAATTCTGTGCTTGGCCACAAGTTCAGAACGAACAGGTCCGGCATCCCTGTCCAGATCAAACCCGATCATCAGGCCTTTGCCTCTTACTTCAGTGATACCTTGGATTTTTGGAAGCTCTTCGAGCAGGTAATCTCCGCAGGCTGCTGCATGCTCCAGTAAGGCTTCCTGTTCGAGGACTTCAAGCACTGCCAAACCAGCAGCACAAGCCAAGTGATTCCCCCCAAAAGTTGTTCCCAATAAGCCATGGCTCGCCTTGAAGTCGGGGTGTATCAAAACCCCTCCGATTGGAAAACCATTACCCATGCCTTTGGCTACTGTAATCAAATCCGGTATCAGTCCCTTTACATGCTGATGTGCAAAGAACTTGCCGGTACGGCCATAGCCGGACTGCACTTCATCTAGAATCAATTTGGCTTGATGTTTTTGGGCTATCTCAGCCAGATAGATCAAGAAGGCAGGATCGGGAACTTGAATGCCGCCCACGCCCTGAATGCCTTCGATGATGATTCCGGCTATCTCCCCGCCTGCCATTGTTTCTGCTACTGCATCCACATCACCCCAGGGAAGGATGTGCACATCTTTACGCTGATTGAATGGGGCAATGATCTTTGGATTGTCCGTCAAGACTACAGCTCCGCTGGTCCTACCATGGAAGGCTCCTGAAAAAGATATGAATCCTGATTTTCCAGTGGCAAAAGAAGCAAGTTTGAGTGCGTTCTCATTGGCTTCAGCACCTGAATTACATAGGAAAAGACTATAATCTGGGTATCCCGAAAGCTCACCCAATTTCTCAGCAAGCTGCTTTTGGATAGGAATCTGAACCGAATTGGAATAAAAGGTAATCAGGTCCAATTGGTTTTTTAAAGCTTTATTGAAATGGGGGTGGCTATGACCTATGGAAATGACGGCATGTCCTCCATAAAGATCCAGGTATTCAACTCCCTGATCGTCCCAAAGTCTCGCACCTTCTGCCTTGACAGGCGTGACATTGATCAGCGGGTATACATCGAATAGATTCATTTGTAGTAGGGGTTAAAATGCGATGCTTTTCAGTTGAAGCCCTGTGGATTCAACTAACCCAAAAGCGATATTGTAATTCTGTACGGCCTGACCTGAGGCACCTTTGAGCAGATTGTCAATGGCTGAATAGATGATCAGCTGCCCATTGGCTACTGAGGTATGCAGGATACATTTGTTGGTGTTGACTACCTGCTTTAGATCTATGTCTGCTGCTGAAACATGTGTAAATGGAGCAGCTTCATAAAACTCCTGATATACTTGGTGTGCTTCATCTTTGGTTCCTGAAAAAGGAAAATACGCAGTGATCCAGATCCCTCGGGAGAAATTGCCTCTGTAGGGAACAAAGAGCAATTCCTGAACAAAGTCTTCTTTCAACTGAAGAAATGTCTGTTTTATTTCTTTTAGATGTTGATGGTTGAACAACTTATAGACAGATGTATTGCCTGTACGGTAACTGAAATGGCTGGTTTCTGCTAATTTCTTACCTGCACCGGTACTGCCTGTGATGCCAGTGACATGAACGGTGTCATTGATCCATCCCTTTGCCACAGCAGGAGCCAAAGCAAGTTGAATGGCAGTAGCAAAACAGCCCGGGTTGGCAATTTTCTTGGCTGTAGCGATTTTGGATTTATTTACTTCAGGTAGTCCATAGACAAACCCGTTGCTTTCATCTCTGAAATCGGTACTCAAATCAATCAGCACGGTATCTTGGCCAAATGGATGGGACTCAAGAAAAGATTGCGTTTCTCCATGAGGCAATGCCAGAAAGACAGCATCAATTCCTGAAGTATTGACCTGATCTGTAAATACCAAATCACAGTCTCCCAAAAGGTCAGGATGAACTACATCCACGCGTTTGCCTTTTTGGCTGTTGCTGTGGACATAGACTAGTTCACATGCAGGATGATGGACCAATAGCCTCAGCAATTCCCCTCCGGTATATCCTGCAGCTCCAATTATGGCTGTCTTAATTCTCTTCATTTTTGTTGACTTGATGGAAAATTGCGGTTTGGTTGCCTAAGATACGGGTGAATCCTTTTACGTCTTCGCCAGTGTAACCTTTGTTCATTTCTCCATAACTTCCAAACTTTGAAGCCATTAAGTCATGTGCTGAAGTGATGCCTACCAATTGGAACCTGTATGGATGCAATTGGACGTGGACAGTACCTGTTACAAATTCCTGGGTGCTTTCAAGGAAGGCCTCAAGGTTTCGCATCACTGGATCCAGATAATGCCCCTCATGTAGGTGGTTGCCATAAAATTCAGAGATTTGGTTTTTCCAGAAAGTCTGCCATTTGGTCAAAGTGTGTTTTTCAAGAAGCTGGTGTGCTTTGATGATGATCAGGGAAGCAGCAGCCTCAAAACCAACCCTTCCTTTGATACCGATGATGGTATCTCCAACATGGATATCCCTACCGATACCATAAGGCCCCGAAAGCTCTTGGATTTTGAGAATTGCATCAACGGGGTTTTCAAATCGCTCACCATTGACGGCGTGGATTTCACCCTTTACGAATTCGATGTCTAGGGATTCCTCTCCCGATTTTGTTACCTGGGTCGGCCATGCGCTTTCTGGGAGAGTCTGATTGGATGTCAAGGTTTCTTTTCCACCTACAGAAGTTCCCCAAATCCCTTTGTTGATGGAATATGCGGCTTTCTCGAAGTTCATGGAAACTCCATGCTTTTTGAGGTAGTCAATTTCTTCCTGTCTACTTAATTTCAGATCCCTGATCGGCGTAATGATTTCAATGTCCGGAACAATCGTCTGAAAAATCATGTCAAACCTCACTTGGTCATTGCCGGCACCTGTGCTGCCATGGGCTACAGATTTTGCGCCGATTTTTTTGGCATAATCAGCCAGCGTCTTGGCTTGGAGAATCCTTTCAGCGCTTACAGATAATGGATAGGTCTGGTTTTTCAGGACATTGCCAAATACCAGATATTTGATGACCTCCTGATAGTAGGTTTTGGTGACATCCAAGATGGTAAATGAGGCGATCCCAAGACCATTTGCTCTTGTTTCAATATCTTGGAGCTCTTGTGCGGAAAAACCGCCGGTATTGATCAGCACTGCGTGGACTTCATAGCCAAGGTCTTTGGTGAGGTGAAGGGCGCAAAAAGTTGTGTCCAAGCCACCGCTGTAAGCCAATACTGTTTTTTTCATAGCAAGAATCTTTTGTAGAAGGGAATAATCCTCCAGATGTTAAAATAAGTTTAAGGTTTTGTTTTTGGTTTTTTTGATGTTGAGCATCACATATTTTTTGAGCCTGGTCCATCTTTCAAAAAGCTTGAGGTTCTTTTTGAAATCGTCACGTAAGGCCACTTCTTCAGTTTTTGCTTTTTTGGCAGGATCATAAAGCATTGCTGTACAAAGACAGTTTTGCCGATTTTTCGCTGTCAGGATTTCAAAGTTTACACAACTTTGACATCCTTTCCAGAATTCCTCATCATCAGTGAGATCTGCATAAGCTACCGGGACATAGCCTAGGTCTGAATTGATTTTCATCACCGCTGCTCCTGTAGTCAATCCGAAGATCTTGGACTCTGGATATTTTGTTCGGCTTAGTTTGAATATTTCTCCTTTGATTTTTCGTGCCAAGCCATATTTTCTAAACTCAGGAGCCACAATCAGACCAGAGTTGGCAACGAACTTGCCATGCCCCCAGGCTTCTATATAGCAAAATCCTGCCCACACACCATCTTGGGTTGTGGCGATGACTGCCTTGCCCTCCTTCATTTTTGTCTTGATGTATTCAGGAGATCTTTTGGCTATCCCTGTTCCCCGTGCTTTTGCGGATTCCTCCATTACCTGAGTAATGGTCTCGGCATAATGCAGGTGCTTCTCTGTAGCAGGAATAATCGTAAAGTTGATGTTTTCCATTTTTCGATAGAATGAACGGATAGAAACGGACTGTTATTAAGGTCCAATTGTGAGAAGAAATTTTAATGGGGGCTATTGCAGGCAGTCCACGTAGGGCACCAATATATAACTAAGGGACTATGCCCTAAAACTGTTCCTAAACCTCCTAAGCGGAGTAAAAAATAGCATAGCAGCAAAATTTCTGTCTGTAGAGCCAGAAAATGATGGATAGGTTGCTATGTTAACGATTTGGAACATGTCTTTTAAAACGTGTGCAAATGTTACAAGGTTTGTAATAAGATGCAAGTAAAAACTGATTTTATTGCAATAGTTTATCGGATCTCTAAGCAAAGCAATAACTATCAGTCTGAAATATTGTAAAAAAGATATTGGAGCCGCATTCAAAAAAATCAACAATCAACCTCATTTTTTTGGTGATTGACTTGGTCAGTTGAAAAGATCCTACTGTCTATATGAAGCAGGTGCTGCATTTCAGCCAATATAAATAGCCGGCTGATTAGTTTTTCTTTAGGCAAATTGGATTTCTTCTTGTTTCCGCCAAACAACCGCCAAAGCTGAAATCTTCTTTTTGGACTAAGGAGATACTTGATTTTGGATTTTCGTACTATGCTGATCAACTTACTTTTGGTGGAGACAGTAGGTTTTTTTTGTTGATCAATTAAGGCCTTAAGCTCATCACTCAGATAGGGTGAATCTGAAATGATTTTGGTCAAATGGGCCATGAATGAATCTTTCCCGATTTCATCGAGATATTGGTCATATGAGGTATCGTTTGCATATGGGATCTCATTTTCCAGGTTTGCGATATATTTGCTCCAGATTGGCGAGGCAAGCCGCAGCTTTTCCGGAAGCATTCTGACTTCCTCCAGGATTTTTTTGCTCAAGAGAGGGGAGCAGATTTCAACATAGGAAAGTTTGAAATCAGAAAGTGCCGCAAGTACGATTGGAATCCGGAATATTGCATATAACCTATCATGGTATACATTCATGGATTCCCCTTTTTGCGGTTTATATTCCTCAGGGAACTCCTGCTTATAAAAATCGGCCAAGTGAGCCAGATTTGCATATTCACTGCAGAGGTAAAAATTCCCAAAGTGTCGGGCTTCTTTGTCGGTTTTAAATTTGATCGGAAGGGGAAAACCAAAACCTATATCTCCTCTGATGACACCTGAGACATCATTTTCAAATAGGTTTTTCCAAAATTCGAATCCATCCAGATAAGCACCAATATGGTCTACTCTTCCTTCCCCAACTTTCAGGATTCTTTGACAGATTTCCTCAATGGGAATTTTATCTGAAATTGAATATGCCGTAAAAAATTCATTACTGATATCGTATTTTTCAGCAAGCTGCTTGGCAATAAACCCATCAGAACCTTTTACCTGCTCACTACCTTGATGTCCATATGTGAAGGTTTTGATATGTCTGGCAGCGTGTTGTTTTGCCAGCAAAGCCAATAATATACCACGGCTATCTTTACCCCCAGACAGTGTCAGTGACCATTCATTATAATCCAATTTGATATTTTCAAAGATCTGATCTATTGCGCCTGAAACTTTTTGATAACCTTCTTCCTCTGAAATGGACTTATACCCGAAGCGGATTGGATTGGTATCAATGCTATAGATCCACTTGACTTTATCCAAGATAAGAGATGCATTTGGAGGTAGGAGATGGATCCGCTTATCCCATGATTGAAATGGCCCCAGCGTACCGGTGGAAAGCATCCAGGGGATGGTTTGCTCATTGAACATAAAATTCCCAAGGTACATAATAATGGCTCTTTGTGAAGTAGCCGCTATCAATTGCCTGTCATCAAGATAATACCATATCGATCGACTACCTGCCGGATCACTCGCAACTTCTAAAAAATCAGGATCGTTTCTAAACAGTGCAAAAGAACCATCTGGTATTGATTTTCCTACATCAGACCAGAGCGGATAATCTTCAAAAAGTTGCCCCATTAATATCCCATTTGGAGCTATTTTTATAGTTTTTACAGGGTTGACTATTCCATATGCCCAGTCAGCATGTATGTTGATATGAGGTGGGTTACTAACAATGTTGTCCGGTTCTAAGGCTTTGCAAATGCTATAAAATTTATCCTTTGAATCAACTCCAAAAGGATTTCTTTGCCACACACTCAATATCTTTGACATAAAAAACGGATTTTGTTCATTAAAAGAAATAGTGATTTTGGAATATTGGAAAATCACTAAACAAAAAACGAATATAAATGTTTTGTTATAACTGAGCTTAATTTTAAAAATTAAATATAAGTTAAAATTTGACTGTTAAAGTGATAGTT
>DAIPZN010000084.1:0-20515 GCA_036782195.1 Cyclobacteriaceae bacterium
ATGACATCCCCAAGTTATTTTTTTTGTAAATGTTAAGTTTTAACATTTATTCACAAGTTTACTTAACAATTTCTTAACATTGGAAAAAGTATTAAATTTTATTTTTGTTAAAAAAAAGTCTTTTTAGCTTGCCAGAAGTAAAAATTAGGGCGGTCATTTTGCAATTTTATTTTTCAAGGCAAAAACGTGTTAAGTAATCTTTATGCGAATGTTAAGTCTTTATTTTTGTAAAATTCCAATATAAATAGTATTATCTTACCGATTAAATGTCTTTAAAATCTGAAATTGCATGAATTCAAAAAATAAACTTTGGTTGAATATTTTTCTGTTAATAAGTATTTTGGATATCCTTTTTACGGCCGAAGGATTGCAGGATTACAGGTATTTTTCGAAAACTTTAATCCTACCTGTGCTCTTGTTGTATTTCTTTCAAAGTAGCAGATATATGGCAGGGACTACATTGAGAAAAGCTGTCATTGCTGCTCTCCTGTTTTCTTGGTTGGGAGATGTTTTGTTGCTTTTCCCAAACCTTTTCTTATTTGGGTTAGGTGCCTTTCTTATGGCTCACATCTGCTACATTCTCTCTTTCAAATTGGCCCAATTCTCCCCGTTTTCAATTGGTAATGTCAATTTTATCCGGATGTTTTTTGTAAACCTTCCCATATACATTGCTGCAGCTTTTGTGTATTACCTCATACAGCCAAACCTTTCTGAGATGAAAATCCCAGTAGTCATTTATTTAATTGTGATAGTGATGATGGTGACTACTGCTAGGGAAAGGTATCAAAAAACAATACCCGCCAGTTTTTGGCAGGTATTTATAGGTGGGGTGATGTTTATGATCTCCGATGCGATTTTGGCAATCAACCTGTTTTTCAAATCTTTCCCTGAATCAGGTGTGCTTGTGATGGGATCATATATCATCGCACAGTTTTTAATAGTCAGGGGCATTTTGGCGCATGTGCCAGATCAGGAAAAGATTTAAAACTTATACCAGTTTGATAATTTCCTGATAATTGATGCCCATATGGCTATTGTCGTATACAGCTTCTCCGTTTTTGATCAGAATAACCTGTGGAGATTCGTGCCTGATACCAAATTCTGTGGCCACAGCATTGGACACATCTCTGTAACTGATCAGATCTAAATAATATGGTGTCACCTTTTCTGTATCCGAATCCTTCCAGTTTCTCCTCATCCTGTCCCAAGCCATGCTACTGATTGAGCAACGTGTGGAATGTTTGAATATCAACACAGGCTTTGTATCACTCATTCTTTTAATTTCTTCCAGCTGGCTGATATTTTGTAGATTTTCCCAATTCATCTCTTAAAATTTCTTAATATAATACAGTAAGTAAATTTATTTATGCCTGTAATAGTTCCTTAGCTGTAAGGCCTTTCTTACCTTTAGATAGGGTTGCCACAATCCGCAAGTTCAAAATCCAAAGAGAATGATCATTTTAAAATATTTCAAATCACCAAAATTGGGCAGGAAGCTCTTGCCATACCTGGTGATTTTGCCCTTGTTGTTTGGATGTAGGTCGATCAGACCCAACTCCCCTCCAAACCCTTCTGAGGAAAGCCTGCCGCCCAAAGCAGTTTCTACTGCAAATATCCCAATCGTCATTCCCTTGTCTTATATTGAAAGCAACTTGAATAAGGCGCAGAATAGTAAGTTGTTTGCTGAAAAGGGACTTCCTATCGGAAGTGGCTTAGTGGCTGACATGGACGTAAACCGTACCGGAAAAATAGTATTAAGAGCCCTTGACAACAACCGCATCAGTGTAAAAATCCCGATGAATCTTAAGGGAGATTTGAAGATTGAAAAGCGTGTATTTGGTCAAAATCTTTCTACTAGCTTTCCTTTTAATGAACAACTCAGTCCTGAAATAAGCTTTACACCTGAAATAGGCCGGAATTGGGACCTTAACATCAAAAATCTCGACATTGACAATTGGGGCAAGTCACTTTCTTATAATCTTCTTGGATTTGAAATCAATCTTGACCCGCTTATCAGAAATCAGCTTAAAAAAGTGATGGATAACCAACTTGCTTCTTCAAACCTGACGCGGTTGGATTTTAAGCAAATGGCTCAGGAAACATGGGATGCTTTTGGGGCACCTTATTCTGTTCAGCAGGAGGGTTTGTCCATGCATTTTTATACCAAACCAGAAAAAATTAAGCTGAAAGAATCCATTACCCTTGATCAAAATTTGGTCTTCTATATAGGGTTGGAAGGTGAAGTGTTTTCAAAAGTGGGTACGCTACCAGATCTTAGAGCAGCCCCATTGCCCAACATCTATTATAATGAAGACACCTTAAACAGGTTGGATGTTACCTTTCCGCTGACACTTCGGTTTGAGGAACTAGATGGCTATTTGAATAGTGCCCTTAACGGACAGGTTATCAGGTTGGATAAAGCTACGAATCTTCTTCCTTCCAATCTTAAAACCCAACAATACGGTGATAAAACGCTTTTGGCTATGGATTTCGTGGCAAAGCGAACCGGTAAAAAAGATATTCAAGGCAAAATATATATTGCTGGCAAGCCTGTATATGATGAAGAATCGGAATCCCTTAAATTTGAACAACCTGAATTTGATGTGCAGACGGGAAATTTCTTTACCAATACAGCCATACGGTTGAAAAAAGGGAAAGTCAAAAAACAGATCAATAATAAGGCAGCTTATCCTTTAGGGGATTTTTTACGCAAGACCAGAAGGGAAATGCAGCAACAGGGGTATTTTGAAACAGACTTTGCCACTTTCCGTGTGAAGCAACCTACACTGGATATTTCCGGGATTTACCAAACAGCTGAAGATATCAGGGTTTATTTTCATGCGACCGGGCAAATGGATGTGAGACTTTTGGAATTAAAATGAAATTAAAGGATAAAGTATACATCATCACAGGAGCCACAAGTGGAATGGGCAAGGCTCAGGCACTTCTTTTTGCTAAAGAAGGCGCGAAGCTGGTTTTAAGTGGACGGGATTTGGACAAAGGCGCAGAAGTATTGTCTTCGCTCCAAAAAATGAGCGCAACTGCCTTATTTATTCCTGGAAATGTAGGAGATGCTGATCATAACCATGAACTTGTAGATACTGCCCTCAGTGCTTTCGGCCAACTGAATGGCTTGATCACCAATGCAGGTGAACTTGGATTAGGTGAAATTACCACTTTAACAGCTGAATCCTGGAATAAAACCTTTAGCGTAAACGTAGACAGCGTCTTTTATCTTCTGAAGGCGGCCCTGCCACACATTAGCAGAAATCCAGGGAATTCAATTCTCATCAATGCCTCAATTGCGGCTTTCAAATCTTTTCCCAATCATCCGGCTTATTGTGCTTCAAAAGCTGCAGCAGTGGCTTTGGCCAAACAGGCAGCTTTAGATTATGCTCCCATTAGGATCAATTGCATCTGTCCTGGGCCTGTGGATACTCCTTTGATTCATGCTTCAGCAGTGGCATTCCCCGATCCTGCACAGGCTGTTGCAGCAGCAGAGCAGGCAACCTTACTCAAAAGACTGGGACTTCCTGAAGATGTGGCAGAGCTTGCCGTGTTTTTGATGGCGGATACTTCATCATGGATTACAGGTTCTGTTTTTACGATAGATGGGGGTATACTGGCTTCTAGATAAACCTAACGAAATAAAGTGCCATAGTCCTTGATTCCCACGCTTTCTGCTTTTTTGAGTAGTTTCATCAGTAGCTGAGCAGTGAGCAGTGCATCTCCTGCTGCTGTGTGCCTGTCATCCAGCGGTACTGAATATCTTTTGCAAAGTGTGTCTAATGCATATTCCCCAGGCTTTCCAAGACTTGCATCATAGTGGATTCCCTGTTCCAATCGCATGGCTAGCTGGATGGTGTCCAAGGTGGGATTGTGGAATTTTCTAAATCCAAATGGCCTCAATGCTTTTTGTATCATGGCCAAGTCAAATGAAAGGTGGTGTCCTACCAATATATCCGTTCCTATATAGGCTAAAAAAACCTCAGCAAATTGCCTCAGGTCAGTCACCTGGGCCGGAGATAGTAAGCCGTGTACTTGATATGCATTACCTTGAATGGCAGGAGCCTTTAAGTATAATTCTATTCCTGAATCAACTTTGAGGGAGTATTTTTTCAACCTTATAGCACCAAAAGACAGGATGTAATCTGATTTTACATCTAAGCCAGTAGTTTCAGTATCCAGAATGACAAAGGAAAGTTGCTCCACAGGACGGGCATTTGGTATTCGGGATGAAAATTTTTCTTCATATTCCTTTACAAACGCAGCTTGCTCTTGTAAGCCCAGCAATTCCCTCCACCAAACCATATCAAGAGCCAAAATAATCAAGTTGAAACCTTACCCTGATGATTTTTTGAAGTTCATCAATAGGTGAAAAAGCATTTTTCAGCAATTGCCGCTGTAGCTTTCCAAGATCTTCTGGAGCGATATATCTGCCTGCTGTATCAGCTTTCAGCCCTTCGATTGCCCGCATCCGCATCAGGATTTCATAGGCTTTACCAGCTTCCAAATACAGTTCCTTGTTTTGGGGTTCAAGTTCAGAGAGTTTTTCAAACCTTTTGAAGGTATTGTTGATGCCCACCACCCGATGGCTCAGTACCAATAGCCGGGCAATGTCTGTCAACGGCATCATAGCCCGTAGTTTGATGTCAAATTTATCCCGATGTTCCCCGGATTTTTCAACAATGAAATTTCGAAAAAATCCAAGTGGGGCTGGATTTAGCAAAGCGTTTTTGGCCAGGAAATTTAGGAAGATGGATTTACCTTGAATTTCTTCATAAATATGGTCAGTCAGTGATTCCGACAATTGCCGATGTCCAAAAACAGGGCGGAAATCAAAAAAAATGGTCGCATGCAAGAGGGATTCTTGGTTCGGATTCAGTATCCAGCTGCTGAAGTATTTTTTCCAAACCTTAAGGGGTTGGCACCATTTGAGGTTGGTAGCCATCATATCAGCAGGGCATGGTTGAAAGCCACAGGCCAATAAAGTCTCAATCACTTCTTGGGCAATCAACTGCATGTAAGCTTTTGTTTCTGCCTCGGCATTTTCTGGGACATCCTCATATACAATGGCATTGTCCAGATCTGTCCTCAGAAGCTGTTCTTCTCTCCCTTCACTCCCTAGAGAGAGGAAACAAAACTTGACTTTGGAACCTATAGGGAAGTCCGCAGCAAGCTTTTGTTGGGCCAGATAAACAGCTTTTTGGATGATGATGTCATTGATTTCGGTAATAATGTTGGCTACAAAATCCATGACCAATTCATTTTCCAGGTAGTACGAGAGCAGTTTCTCGGCTCTATTTCGGATTTTGGCCATCTCTTTTACATCCCATGTATTCATTAATCCATTGATCAGAACAGCAGGGCTATTTCCTTGTGACAAAAGAATATCATGGTCTGATAAAATTCCCGTCACAGGACTTTGTGGAGTGCCATCGACAGTAAATATCAAGTGGTGTAGCCTGTATTTGATCATGGTGAGGTACAAATCAGAAAAATTACTTTCTTTATGTTTGGTTCGTACGGGAGAGGTCATGATCATATCCACCGGGGTATCATAGCTTTTTCCAGCAGCTACCACCTTGTTGCGTAGGTCCTTGTCCGTGATGATCCCTAAGGGGAAGTCGTTCTGATCTACAATTACAATTGAACCTACACTCTTCTCGGCCATCATTTGAGCAGCTTTTCCAATTGCTGTTCCTTGTCTGCAGGTGAGCACTTGGCTTGAATAATTGAAATCTGATTGACCGGTAAAAATCAGCAGCCCATTGTCTTTAGAACGATCAGAAAATATACTCCTAGCTTTTTGGGATTGAGATAAGTCAGACCTAATGACCACCTGCCCTGAAGCAAAACCTGCCGCAAAGTAAAGGCTGACTCTAGTGTTTTTTTGCAATATGGCTTCAAAGACAGCGACAGGTACAGCATAGACCAATGTGTCCTCTTTTGCTTGTGCATTGAGGATGTAAGGTCTTTTTCCCAATAAGGCCAAAACCCCAAAAACATCTCCCTCATCACATACTTCAACAACCCTTTTGCTTTGGTCTTTATTCTCTGTAAGTTCGACAGAGCCATCTTTGAGCACAAAGAAATATCCTTGTGCAGGGTCTCCTTGCTCAAAAAGCACCTCACCTGCAGCAAAGTATCTCACTTCAACACCCTGAGCTACTGCAGAAAGGGCATCTTCCTCAAGAAATGTAAATGGGGGATATCGGCTTAAGAATTCCTTAACCCTGTTGACAATAACATTGGCCATATGGAGAAGAAGGATTTTATCAAAGATAAAGGGTCCGGTGACTGTAACCGAACCCTGTTGTTTTTTATTTTCTTCCTTCAATGATTTGTGTGACCACTTCAGGATCAAGTAAGGTAGAGGTGTCTCCCATACTGTCGATGCTTCCCTCTGCCACTTTTCGCAGGATGCGGCGCATGATTTTGCCAGAGCGTGTTTTCGGCAGACCAGGCACGATTTGGATTTTGTCTGGTTTCGCTATCGGCCCAATGATCTTGCTTACTGTCTCTTTGATTTCATTGATGAGGTTTTCTTCTGTTCTATGAGACATGTCGCAGATGACGTATGCATAGATACCTTGACCTTTTACTTCATGCGGATAGCCTACTACAGCAGATTCCACTACTAATGGGTGTTCGTTTATGGCGTTTTCAACTTCGGCAGTACCCATTCTATGTCCAGACACGTTGATGACATCATCTACCCTTCCCAAAATTCTGTAATAGCCGTCATGGTCTCTCTTGACACCATCCCCTGTAAAATATAGTCCAGGATAGGTGGAGAAGTAGGTTTGCTTACATCTTTCATGATCCCCATAGGTGGTGCGTATCATGGATGGCCAAGGGAACTTGACGCAGAGATTGCCTTCTACTGAATTGCCTCTGAGCTCTTTTCCCTCTGGATCTACGATCATCAGCTGGATGCCGGGAAGCGGTAAAGTAGCATATGCAGGTTTGGTAGGAGTGATTCCCGCAATAGGGGAGACCATTATTCCACCTGTTTCGGTTTGCCACCATGTATCCACTATGGGACACCTAGATTGGCCGATATGGGTATAGTACCACTTCCAGGCTTCTTCATTAATAGGTTCTCCCACTGACCCCAGCACTTTGAGGGAGCTCAAGTCGTAGGGGGCTATTGGGTCTGTACCATAGGCCTGCAAGGCTCTGATTGCTGTAGGTGCCGTGTAGAATTGATTGACTTTGTGTTTTTCTATTACCGCCCAGAATCTTCCAGCATCCGGATAGGTGGGGACACCTTCAAACATTAAAGTCGTAGCACCTGCCAATAAGGGGCCATAGACAATATAAGAATGGCCTGTAATCCAGCCAATATCTGCCGTACACCAATAGACATCGCCTGGATTGTATTGGAATACATTTTCAAATGAATATTTGGTATACACCATATAGCCGCCAATCGTATGAACCACACCTTTTGGCTTGCCTGTAGATCCTGAAGTGTAGAGGATAAAGAGCATATCCTCGCTGTCCATTTCCTCAGCAGGGCTCTTGGTTGACTCATTGGCAATGACATCATGCCACCAATAATCCCGGCCTTCCACCATGGTAATTTCCTGCTGCGTTCTTTGGTAGACAATCACTGTTTCCACGCTGCATTTTTCCAGAGCCTCATCTACTATGGCCTTTACAGGGATTTTTTTGTTGCCTCTAAAGTTGCCATCAGAGGTCAGAATAGCCTTGGCTTCAGAGTCAAGAATTCTGTCAGTAAGTGAAGTTGCGCTAAATCCAGCAAAGACTACTGAATGGACAGCACCGATTCTCGCACAGGCAAGCATGGCAATGGCAGCTTCAGGGACCATGGGCATGTAAATGATGACACGGTCTCCCTTTTGGATTCCTTTTGCTTTCAAAGCATTGGCAAACCTGCAGACTTCCTCACAAAGCTCCCGATAGGTGATGGTTCTGCCTGGTTCAGAAGGATCATTCGGTTCCCAGATGATAGCAGGCTTGTCACCTATGGTAAAGAGATTTTTTTCGAAAATATTCTCAGTGATATTCAGCTTGGCATTTACAAACCACTTGACATCTGGACCTGCAAAATCCCATTCCAATACTTTATCCCATCTTTTTCTCCAGTAAAATGAATCCGCGATTCTTGCCCAAAAATTTTCTGGCTCTGTTACAGATTTTTGATATTCATAGAAATATCCGCTCAGCGTATGGATTCTATCACTCATGTTTTTTATATTTTTAGGTTTATTAAATTGATTATTTCATCAGTTCTTTGATTTTTGCGGCCAATTCCTTTGTTGAAAATGGCTTTGTCAGGTAAAGGTCAGCTCCAAGACTTAATCCTTTTTCCCTGTCTTGTTGCTTGCCTTTGGCAGTGAGAAATACAACCTTGGTGGCTGAATTCTGGCTTTTGATATGCCGACAGACTTCATAGCCATCCACTTTTGGCATCATCACATCCAGAATAACAACTTCAGGCGAATCTTCTAGCAGCGCTAATGCCTCCTCTCCATTTCGGGCAATTAGGACTTGGTACCCTTCTTTTTTAAAAAGAAATTCCAGCGAAAGGAGGATATTGGGTTCATCATCTACAATTAAGATCTTATTCATCTGTGGTTTGCTTCAGTTGGGTTAAAATTTCATTTTGGACAGGCAGATTAAAGAAAAAGCAGGTCATTCCACCTTTATTGTTTACAGAGATTTGACCGCCATGATATTCTACTATTTTTTTAGAAATGGCCAACCCTAATCCACTACCGATAGGTTTTTTGCTTGTTTGGTTTTTTGCCTGGAAAAACTTCTCGAAAATAAAAGGTATTTCTTCGGCAGGAACGCCCCTTCCATCGTCAGCCACCTCTACCATGAGGTTTTTCCCTTCTAGATATGCCCGGAGAACTATCTTCGACTTGGCGAATTTCGAAGCATTTGAAAGTAGGTTCAATACCACCTGTTTAATGCGGTCTTCATCTACAAGCAGTTGTAATCCTTCAATGTCCAACTGGATTTGGAACTCGAGACCCTTTTCCCTTATCACCTGAGCGATGCTATCTGCTGCTTCCAAGATAAGAATAGCCATATTGGCTTTCTCAAGTTGCAATTCCTGTCTTCCCGAATCGAACCGCTCCAAATCCAAGACTTGATCAATGAGTCTACTCATCCTGTTAGTTTCTTGTACGATAATATCAAGAAACCGATGCCTGTCCTGCAATGGCAGGTCTTCGTCCATCAGTAGCTCTGAAAATGCCCTTATTGAGGTGATAGGTGTTTTCATCTCATGAGTTACTGTGGATATAAATTCATCCTTAAGCAGGTCGTTTAGCTTTAAAGTTTCATTCAATCGCAGTAGCTTATCTGAGGCCTTTTTTAGTTCCTTGCTTTTTTGCTTCAGTTCAAGGTTCAGCTCCTTAAGCTCCTGGGTTTCCCGAAGTATATCAAGTACTTCCTCCATGCTGATTTCCTCTTCCTTCACCACTGAAGCTACCAAAATCCTGGCTGATGCCGATCCGATCATTCCTGAAAGCAAGCGTTCGGAGTAATTTACTAATTCAGGGTCGGCAAGTTTTTTGAAGTCAAGTGGAGCCCCCTTTTTTCTTTCATAATCAAGCAGCACATTTTGTGTTTTTTCTTCACCCAGAAAGTTGATCAAGAGAGTTTTTAAATCTGGCAAATAAGCTTGTCCTTTCCAGATAATTGAGCTGTCCAATGTTGTGCTGTATTTGAAAATATCCACAAACACGACAGCTTGATTGTGTTCTTTTGAGCTTGGTTTGGCAAGTAATGAGCATGCTACGTACACTAGGATGTTTGGCAACAGGCTGAAAAACATCCCATGCGAGATGTAACTCATGCCTATATAATTAAACAGTGCATGCGGTTTCAGTAAGTTTAGACCAAAAAGCCCATCGGTCATGAGGCTTTCGGGTAAATAGCCTGCTGTGATCATTGTAGGGACTACCAAGGTGAAAAACCAAATGGCAAAGCCAATGATAATGCCACTAAGGGCGCCTACTCTTGATCCTTTTTTCCAAAATATCCCTCCAAGAATAGCCGGTGCCAATTGGGCAATGGCCACAAAAGAAATGAGGCCTATGGATACTAAGGAAAACTGTGTTGACACTTCCTTATAATATATATAGGCAAGTAAGATGATCAAAAGGATAGTGATCCGTCTTATCCAAATTACCAATTTGCCTAAAGAATTTTGCAAGCGCTGTTTGATGCGGTTACTGGAAAGCAAAATGGGTAAAACCAGATTGTTGCTGACCATATTGCTGAGGGAAGTGGTGGAGACGATGATCATGCTGGTAGCAGCAGAAAATCCCCCTAAATATACCAATAATGCCAGCCAACTTTGCTCGTATGCAATAGGCAAGGCTAAGACAAAAGTATCTGCATCGGTAGTGTCAGATGGGAAGTGCAACAGCCCTCCCAGCGCAATGGGCAATACAAACACATTAATCAAAAGGAGGTATAAAGGGAACAGCCACATGGCCTTGTCCAGGTGTTTTTCATTGGAATTTTCTATTACTCCCATCTGAAATTGCCTTGGTAAAAACATAATCGCCATCATGGATAGCCCGCCAATCCAAAACCATTCAGAGATGCCATTTTCACCCTGTAAAACAAATAATGAATCAAGCTGCCTTATTGATGCTTGCTGAAATATATCCCCAAATCCATCGTACACAATGAAAGTGACGAATATCCCCACTACCAGGAATGCAACTAATTTGAAGAGTGATTCAAATGCAACCGCCATTACCATTCCTTCATGTTGAGCGGTGGCTTCCACTTCTCTGGTACCAAAAAATATGGTGAATATTGCCAATCCTAAAGCCAGGTAAAAGGCAGTATCCCCATAAAATGGCGTATCCACTAGTAGCACATCCGAGCCTCCAAGCTGAAGGATGTCGAAGGAGCTGGCTACCGCTTTAATCTGTATGGAGGTGTATGGTAGAATCCCAAGAAGACAAAATACAGTGACAACACCACCTAGGGCTACATTTTTTCCGTATCTGCTTGAAATAAAATCAGCAATAGAAGAAATGCGTTGCACTTTGCTGATCCTGATGATTTTTCGCATTACGATCCACCAAATGGGAGCAATAATACTAGGACCAATATAGATAGCCAAAAATTCCAAACCATTGGAAGCCGCTCTTCCCACAGAACCATAGTAAGTCCATGCGGTACAATATACAGCTAATGATAAAGCATAGACATAGGGATTTGACGAACGTTTATTGCCTTTTGCAGCTGAGCGTTCTGAAAACCAAGCTATGGCAAAGAGTAATGCCAAGTAGCCGAAAGTAAACCCTATGATCAGTTCTTTTTCAAGCATCTTTATTGTCTTTGGTTTTTTTGACTACCCAGAAAGTGAGGGTGATCAAAAGTGCCCAAAAGAAAAATACCATAAAAAACAATACCGGGATGCCCAAAACCTTTCCGTGCACATTGTAGATGGCAAGAATGGGATAGTTGAGCAGTACCAGTCCCAGAAAGAACAAGGCGGTAAGGTATTGGCTTTTCATGATAAGTATTCAGCAGATATGTTTCAAATTACTTCTTTTGTTTGCTTAATAAAAGGAAACTCCGACAATCTACTTGTCGAAGTCCTTTTACTGTTATGAAGGTTTAGTGCATGTGGGCTTTTCCAGCACCTCGAGGTATTCTGATTTCCTGTATCATGTCCTGTACCGATTGTGGAGGTGCAGGAGTTGCTTTGGAGACAGCATAGCACACAATAAAGTTGATCAGCATACCTATAGACCCTATACCTTCTGGAGAGATCCCAAACCACCAGTGTTCCACATTATTGAATTCAGGGCTGATGAATTTGAAGTAGGTGATGTAGGATAAGGTAAACACAAGTCCTGCAATCATGCCTGCAATCGCTCCTTCTTTGTTCATTCTGCTGGAAAAGATTCCCATAATAATGACAGGGAAAAAGGATGCTGCTGCGAGTCCAAAAGCAAAAGCTACTACTTCTGCGACAAAACCTGGAGGATTGACACCAAACCATCCTGCTAGAATAACAGCACCTGCGGCGGCTATCCTTGCGATCAACAATTCTTTTTTCTCAGTCATGTTGGGCTGAAATGTTCTGAAAAGATCTCTTGAGACTGAAGTAGAAATAACCAATAATAGACCTGCTGCTGTAGACAAAGCAGCTGCCATTGCACCAGCTGCTACCAACCCGATCACCCAGCTAGGTAGCTTTGCAATCTCTGGATTGGCCAGAACCATAATGTCCTTATCTATCTTCAATTCATTGACTGTTGGATCTGCCACATACTGCACAATGCCGTCGGCATTTTTGTCATCGACGGTGATGAGGTTGGTTTTCTGCCAGTTGCCTACCCATTCAGGTAGTGCATCTACAGGTTGACCTGCCACAGTGTCTATGGCATTATAAATTCCAAATGCCGCTACAGCAGGCGCAGTGGTATATAGGATAGAGATAAAGACCAAGGCATAACCAGCTGATAGCCGGGCATCTTTAACTCTAGGCACCGTGAAGAATCTCACGATCACGTGTGGTAAACCTGCGGTACCAACCATTAGGGCAAGTGTGATCGCAAATATATCCGCCATACCTTTTCGGCCACTGGTATATTCAGCAAAGCCCAATTCACCAAGGACTCCATCCAATTTGTCAAGTAGGTAGCTGCCGTCTGCCACTGTTTCTCCCAAACCTAGTTGTGGAATGGGATTACCAGTGAGTTGCATAGACACGAAAATTGCAGGGACCATATAGGCGAAGATCAATACACAATACTGTGCTACTTGTGTATAGGTGATTCCTTTCATTCCGCCTAATACAGCATAGAAAAACACGATACACATCCCGATGATCACGCCGGTATTGATGTCTACTTCCAGATACCTGGAAAATACTATTCCTACACCCCGCATTTGTCCGGCTACATAAGTAAAGGAGATAAACAAGGCACAGATTACTGCGACTACCCGGGCTTTGTTGGAGTAGTAGCGGTCACCCACAAAATCAGGAACGGTAAACTTGCCGAATTTTCGGAGATATGGAGCCAAAAGCAAGGCGAGAAGCACGTATCCTCCAGTCCAACCCATAAGGTAGACAGAGCCATCGTAGCCAGAGAAGGAAATAATCCCGGCCATTGAAATAAAGGATGCAGCTGACATCCAATCTGCTGCCGTGGCCATGCCATTTGCCAAAGGGGAAACGCCTCCCCCGGCAGTGTAAAATTCTTTGGTAGAACCCGCCCTGGTGTAGATGGCGATCCCGATGTACAAGGCGAATGAAACACCTACCAGTATATATGTCCAAGTTAAGATATCCATGAGCTTCTAGTTATTCTTCGTTGACGTCAAATTCTTTGTCCAGCTGATTCATTCGGTATACATACACGAAGATCAAAATCACAAAAGTGTAAATAGAGCCCTGCTGGGCAAACCAGAAGCCTAGTTTAAACCCTCCCATGCGTATGGTGTTGAGCGGTTCGACGAGAAGTATGCCGAACCCGAAGGATACGACAAACCAGATGATGAGCAGGATCATCAGGGTGCGGAGATTTTTTCTCCAGTAAGCCTGCATTTTTTGTTTGTTGTCTGACATGGTTATTTTGGTTATTAAAGGAATACTTGTGTCTGTAAGATGAATTCTCCGGCGGAGCCGTTTCTGAGATAGTTTTGGTAAAGTGGCCGATTGCTGTATTGAAGTGTGATTTTTGCCTGATGGCCATTGATCAGGTAGTTGATTCCCAGATCATATTGCCAGCTTGCTTCCTGAAAGTATTCAAAATTTTTGTGGGTCAGCGTTCCAAAAGGTTGAAGCTTTCCTTTGTCTTTCAATAAGTTCTTTGGCAAGAGATATCCAGTTTGAAGGTAAAAAATATTGCCTGTCCCGATAGTAGGTTGGGCATTGCCAGTCCCATTTTGAAATGATCCCGGACCTTGCCCAACATTCATAATACCTATGTTCCGGATGTAGTTGGGGCCAAAATTATAACTGTAGTAAACAGCATATGCGGTAAGTGCTGTTCCTTTAGTGGGATTGAGGGGCAAGTCAAGAAAAGTGTCCAAACTCCACAGGCCAATGTCATGATGCTGAATAGTCCCGTCAGCATTTCTCGAACTCGTAGCTTGAGGATGGTGATGCCAGCCACCTCCAATATTGAATACTTTTTTGGTGCCTAGGTAAGAACCTACAAAAAAGGGCAGCTTGTTGTTTTCCTTTTCCCAAAATTGGTACGCGATATAACCTTGTGTAGCCCAATTGTCATTGACAATGTTGGCGGCTACTGGTCTTTGTGTAGGTTCGTCGTAGTTTCCACCGGAGCCAACAGAAAAAGGTTTGTTCAGTGCCAATCGATAATCCCACTTTCCTGCCTGTCCTTTGGCGTAAATCCCAAATTGTCTGGCAAATTGATCTGTAAGTTCAATCAGAGGCCAGTTAAAAATCGGGGCATCTACTTGGAGAAAATTGAGAGTGCTTTGACTGCTGAGCCTTGAGATTCCATTCCAGTAATGCAGTCCTGCACCAACATGGATCTCTTTGGTGATCATGTATTCCGTCCAGATGTCATGGAAAAACAATTGGGGCTTTTTAGCAGATGCACCTATAGCGCTGCCTTGTCCAGATTCAGGGTTGACGTTGACAGGGATATTTCCTGGATTTCCAGTAGCACCGCCTCCAGGTACTCCACCACCCGTAAATGTCTGGTTGTTGATGCCGAAGTGTGTGACAAATAAAAAACGAGGGGAAACCTGTGCGTAGGCTAACATCCTTGCCCTTCGGATCCCGATATCTGATGTGTGGCTGCGTGGCTGTCCATCTACACCTAAAGTACCGGGGTTGGCCTCATTGATACGTGTCCATATCTGGTTCCAGAATAAAAATCTTATGTATTTGTTGCCATCATCACTCAGATTCAACACCAATGGCTTATAACTATGGTCTGTTTTGATGGTCTCTTCCAATGCAGTTTTGTATTCAACTGCTAGCGTGTCCTGTGCAATCGTCTGACCTGACAAAAGGCTGAAGAACAATAAGGTCAGGCCAATGGCTATGGGTAATACTTTCATGTCATTTGGGTTTACTGTCGGAAAAGGACATTGCTGCCTTTACCTATGACCCAAATTGGAAAGTTGTAAGTCAAATTAAAAAGTGATGATATATATCTGGTAATTAATTATACAAAACAGAATTTTATTTTTCTATCTGTTTTTAAATCGTTCCCATTTGATGATCATGAACTTATCGCCTAATTCTGTGATCAACATGCCTGTATCCAGGAGATTTTCTTTAATACTCATAAATTTGACCAATTCGGCATGATTGAGGACTTTGTAAGTAGGTCTGTAATCATAACTCTCAGGGGCCTTGACCTTATATTGTTTGACCCAGTTCATTACCGATACGTGACTGACACCTAATATTCTTTCGATTTCACGATAAGAAATTCCTTCAATATAAAGCTGTAGCGCCTTTACTACATAGTATTTGTCTATAGATTTCCCTAGCTTATTGACAGTGAAGTGGTAACCGCATTTTTTGCATTTGAAACGCTGCCTGCCGCCTACCACGCCACTTTTGACTACTTTGCTATGGTCGCATTTCGGACAAATTGCTTTTTCCATATTTGGGTGTTATTGTTTGGTATATCAAATTAGCGAAAGTATACCATATTAGCAAGTATTCAACTCTAATAGCTCCTTATTGGGTATTTTAGAATTTTATCCTTGTTTTTCAATTAAACCCAATTGAAAATAGATCAGATTAGCATTTCTAAGAGAATGGCCAATCCAAAGGCCAGCATACTGACCAGAACCTTGTTCAGGTAAAACCGGTGGTCAGGACTGCTTTCAAAAAATATGGTGGTAGAAATATGAAGAAAGCCTCCTGCCACCATGCCATAAAAGATATTTAAGGCTGTTTTTCCCATCAGTTCTTTTTCATAAAAAAGATTACTCAAGAGCATTCCCATAGGAGAAGCAAGTGCAAATATCAACAATAGCGCAAAAACTGCTCTTTTGCGCATGCTGCTCATCAAAACCGCAACAAGCGCAAATGCCTCAGGTCCTTTATGTAGCAGTATGCCCAAGAGTAAGGAATTGTTTCCGTTATGATGATGATGGTGATGTGCATGATCTGCATGTTCATGAAGGTGCCCGGCTAACATGCCATTGTGGGATAGCAGCGTACCTTCCAGAAAAGCATGCATAAACAATCCAATCATAATCGTCCATACCCCGATTTCCCGACCATTGTGATTGTGGGCTGGATGATGGATGTGTCCATGTTCAACCCCTGTAGATAACAATGCCAGGATTTGTTGTAACAAAAAACCCAGAAGGATAAACAAACCCATGTTGGTGGCATTTCCCGACTCTGCGAAGAGTTCAGGAAGAATGTGCAAAACTGTAATTGCGAAAAGATAAGACCCCGCAAAAACCAATACCAGTTTGAAGTAGCGGTCTTCCCAGCTTGGTATGAAATAAGCCAAACCACCAGCAAATAGGGCAGTAAAAAATAGAAGTAAGAAATTAATAAGCATTTTCGAATGGGCTTAGGGCAAGGTAGGTCTTTGTTGTGGTAAAGGAAATTAACATTATCTAATCCTGGACAAAGGCCAAATATGGTTTGATGCCTTCGCTGGCATATGATTTTAAAGTCCCGACGGAATCGCTGAAGATGAGGAAAATTTCAAAATCCCGTTCTTTTTCCTGAAGTGCAATCGCTCGGTCTTTACCCATCACCATAAATGCAGTTGCCAATGCATCAGCCGTCATGCAATCATTGGCAAAAACAGTGGCACTGAGCAGGCTATGGCTGACCGGCCTGCCTGTTGCAGGATTGATGGTATGTGAAATTTTCATTCCGTCTGCTTCATAATAATTACGGTAATTGCCAGATGTGGCCATGCCCCTATTGTCCAAGGCTATGATGCTGTATAGCTCATCTGCTCTTCCTGTTTCATCCGGTCTGTTGATCCCAACTTTCCAAAGTTCTCCTTTTTCATTCACCCCTCTGGCAACCAATTCTCCACCTATCTCTACAAGAAAATTATCTATGCCTTTGTCAAGTAGCAGTTGACCGATGACATCTACACCATAACCTTTGGCTACAGCACTAAAATCCAAGTAAATTCCCGGCTTGTTTTTTCTAACCTGTACGGAATCATATGTTATGGCATTGAAATCTACGAGATTGAGCATGGAGGCGATGTTGACACTGTCTTTAAGCTGCGGTCCACCTGGACCAAAGCCCCAAAGATTAACCAATGGACCTACTGTTGGATCAAAGGAACCTTCGGTTTTATCATAGATGCTTTTGCTTGCTTTCAAAACAGGTAGAAAATAGGGCAGGTCAAATACCAAGGAATCACCCTGATTGAACCTGCTAAGTTCAGAATCAGGAATGTAGGTAGAAAGGGATTGGTTGAAAACAACAAGTACTGAATCAATCTCCTTTTTAAAATCCCGTTTTTCTTCATCAAGGTACACCACTTTATAGGTAGTGCCCATAGTATTGCCGCTCACTGTTATGCGGGAAGTAATGGCAGTATTCTTTTGGGCATTGGGTTCTTGCTGATTCTGTCTATAGAGGTAAACCACCGCGACAAGTAGCAAGAGGATAATGGAGTAAATAATATTTTTGTTGGCGTTACTTTGCATGAGCTTTAGCAAATTTTCCGAAAGTTAAAGTATATTTTTCAAAATAAACCTGAAAATCACATGAGAATGCAACATGATTGCTTAGGTTAAAATTCCTTTTTGCCTTGAGCTTATTGTTTATCTTTGCATAAGTAGATCAAGCCATTATGAGAGAAGATTATTTGACAGGGAACGAGCAGCGGATGAACTCCTCGGATAAGGAAATTGAAAAGGCTTTGCGGCCGCTTAGCTTTGATGATTTTACAGGTCAGTACAAAATCATCGAGAACCTTAAAATCTTTGTTTTGGCTGCCAAAAAGCGGAATGAGCCTTTGGACCATGTGCTACTACATGGCCCTCCGGGTTTAGGCAAAACTACTCTTAGTCATATCATAGCCAATGAACTTGAAGCCGGACTTAAGATTACATCTGGCCCTGTGCTGGATAAGCCTTCAGATCTTGCGGGCTTATTGACCAACCTTGAATCGGGGGATGTTTTATTTATTGATGAGATCCATAGGCTAAACCCAGTCGTGGAGGAATATTTATATTCTGCCATGGAAGATTTTCGGATTGATATCATGTTGGATTCAGGTCCCAATGCCCGTTCAGTACAGATTTCTTTAAATCCTTTTACCCTTATAGGTGCGACCACCAGATCAGGTCTGCTTACTTCCCCCCTTAGGGCAAGGTTTGGCATCAATTCAAGGCTGGAATATTACGATGCAAAGCTGCTAACCGATATCGTCAGTCGATCTGCGGGAATCCTTCAGACCCCATTAGATGAAGTAGCTGCTTATGAAATAGCCCGAAGAAGTAGGGGCACGCCGAGAATTGCCAATATGCTCTTGAGAAGGACCCGTGATTTTGCGGAAATCAAAGGAAATGGTAAAATTACCTTGGATATTGCCAAAATTGCCCTTCAGGCACTTGATGTGGATGAAAATGGGCTTGATGAAATGGATAACAGGATATTGCTTACCATTATAGAAAAATATAAAGGAGGTCCTGTTGGCATTGGAACTTTGGCCACAGCCTGTAGTGAAGAGGCAGAGACTATAGAAGAAGTTTATGAGCCTTTCTTGATCCAGGAAGGTTATATCAAACGTACTTCAAGAGGAAGAATGGCTACAGAATTGGCCTATAAGCATCTTAAAATTAAGCCAGCTAGAGGAGGCACTGGAACCTTGTTCTCTGATGATTTTTAGAAAGACAAATAAAAAAAGAGCTTCGTGATATTCATAAGAATGAGTCACGAAGCTCTTTTTTCTGCTTTTGAAACCTTATGCTAAAACACCATATAGCTCCTTAAGCTTTTCCACTGTATAATTGATCTCCTCTAAAGTATTTTGTCTGCTAAAGGAAAATCTGACAGAATCTCTATCCGGATTGTGATGTAAAGCACGTAGTACATGGGAACCCACACTTGCGCCACTGCTACATGCTGAGCCGCCTGAAGCAGAAATGCCATGAAGGTCGAGGTTAAATAGTAGCATGCCATGGTTTTCATCCGAAGGGGGTAAGCTGACGTTTAATACGGTGTACAAGCTTTTGTCCATATCTTCAGAAAGGCCATTGAAGGTTACACCTTGGATGTGCTGTTTTAGCTGTTGGATCATGTGATTCTTGAGCTCTTCAACATGCCTTCTGTGGCTATCCATATGTTCATAAGCCAGCTCTAGTGCTTTTGCTATTCCGATAATACCGATCACGTTTTCGGTTCCTCCTCTCATGTTTCTTTCCTGTGCACCACCATGGATCAGGGGTTGTATTTTCTTGTCCTTCCTAACATACAAAAATCCAGAACCCTTGGGGCCATGGAATTTATGTCCCCCGGCAACAACGGCATCTACAGGTAAATTTTTCAGGTCATGAGGATAGTGCCCCATTGTCTGAACCGTATCAGAATGAAAAAACGCTCCGTATGATCTTGCGATTTCACCTATGGCATTCAAATCATAAAGATTTCCGATTTCATTGTTGGCATGCATCAAGGATACCAGGGAGTTTTGCTGCTGTTCCAATAAGGATTTAAGATGATCCATATTGATTTCCCCTTTGTCATTGACCTCGACAAAATCCAATTTGATTTTTCCTTTTTTTGCACTGTCTTCCAGTGTATGGAGAACTGCATGGTGCTCCATCTTTGAGGTAATGGCATGTTTGATGCCGTGGGTTTCTATGCTGCAGACCAATGCGGTATTGTCTGCCTCAGTTCCTCCGGATGTAAAGAAGATTTCAGAGGGGGATGCGTTGAGAAGTTCCGCAACTTTCTTCCTGGACTTTTCAATGGCAGTCCTTACTTCTCTGCCGTGGCTATGTACAGATGAAGGATTGCCATAATGCTGCTGCATGAAGGGAAGCATGGCTTCAATGACCCGCTCATCCATAGCGGTAGTTGCGGCATTGTCTAAATAAACTCTCATGTTCGTCTAAGGGCCTAAGCCGTGATGATCAGGGGGGTTATGGGCTTATATTCCCTGCAAAGGTATGCAACTTGAGTTAAACATCATTAGATGTAATCACTTCTTTGATGTCCTGCATAATTTTTTTAGCAAGATGTTCAGCAGTTGCTTTAGATTCTGATTCAGAATAAATCCTTATAATCGGTTCTGTGTTAGACTTTCGAAGATGAACCCATTCTTTATCAAATTCTATCTTGACCCCGTCAATGTTATTGATGGGTTGTTTCTCGTATTTTTTTGAGATTTTTTCAAGTACCTTATCTGTATTGATCTCCGGTGTCAGTTCTATTTTATTTTTAGAAATATAATAATTTGGATAGGTAGCTTTTAGCCGTGAAATGGTCTTGCCAAACTTAGCTAAATGTGTCAAGAAGAGCCCAATACCTACTAGTGCATCTCTGCCATAATGGGACTCGGGATAAATG